>CAZWGY010000112.1:0-11676 GCA_964633575.1 uncultured Desulfobacteraceae bacterium | reverse complement strand
CTCACCTGCCCCGATATAGCCATTACATGAAATCGGCCCCAAAAGGACGCCAAGCGCGGGGCCGGCGGCGCATTTTCGGATCATCCCCACGGGCGTGGGGAAAAGCATGGTCATTCGCGGCAGGTCTCCGGAGCAATCGGATCATCCCCACGGGCGTGGGGAAAAGTCGCTCATGCCGAGCAAAACAAGGGCCTCGATCGGATCATCCCCACGGGCGTGGGGAAAAGATTTTTGTATAAATACCAAGCATCACAAAATTCGGATCATCCCCACGGGCGTGGGGAAAAGCCCATGGTGCGCGCATTGCGCGCCACGTTGCGCGGATCATCCCCACGGGCGTGGGGAAAAGCGATCCATGAGCTCGGGCTGTTTCAGGAACGGCGGATCATCCCCACGGGCGTGGGGAAAAGTTGACCCACCCGATGGCATCCCCGGCCACGTCCGGATCATCCCCACGGGCGTGGGGAAAAGGATCGTCTTGTGTCGCCAACCAATCCATGCAAGCGGATCATCCCCACGGGCGTGGGGAAAAGTGCTCGGTGTCGTACCCGGCCATCGCCATGAACGGATCATCCCCACGGGCGTGGGGAAAAGTTTCTGTCAGTTTATGCGGCACGAAAGCCGCGCGGATCATCCCCACGGGCGTGGGGAAAAGGAGATCAACATGATTACCGTTATAGAGTACGACGGATCATCCCCACGGGCGTGGGGAAAAGCCTTAACTTCCGGATCGAGTACGACGTTGTCACGGATCATCCCCACGGGCGTGGGGAAAAGTGGTAAATCCCTATTATCGAGTACCATTTTGGCGGATCATCCCCACGGGCGTGGGGAAAAGGCGAAATGATCAATCTGAATGAAAAAGCCGTGCGGATCATCCCCACGGGCGTGGGGAAAAGTCAGTTATTTGGCATATCCCAAAATCATAGGACGGATCATCCCCACGGGCGTGGGGAAAAGTCCAGTTTTGTCCAGTAGGTCGTCAACCCAATCGGATCATCCCCACGGGCGTGGGGAAAAGCTGATTTCAAAGCTAGGTTTGTATCCGGACTTCGGATCATCCCCACGGGCGTGGGGAAAAGGCCACGCCCGCTTGATCCTCGAATGACCTATCCGGATCATCCCCACGGGCGTGGGGAAAAGTCCCGGAGCTTCCGGAGATCGTCGATCACCGCCGGATCATCCCCACGGGCGTGGGGAAAAGGTATCGTGGCTCTTCACCATCAACGAGCCATGCGGATCATCCCCACGGGCGTGGGGAAAAGCAAATCCTTCAGCCCGATGGAAAAGGTGATCTCGGATCATCCCCACGGGCGTGGGGAAAAGTGAGCCGACACCGACCCGTTCCGGCCGACGCCCGGATCATCCCCACGGGCGTGGGGAAAAGCCACGGGGGAGCTATACGAGCGGCTGGCGAGCTGGATCATCCCCACGGGCGTGGGGAAAAGCACCTCCCACACGATGTCCAGGCCGGCATACCCGGATCATCCCCACGGGCGTGGGGAAAAGGGGCGAAAGCTGGCCCGATTCCGGACCGGGTTCGGATCATCCCCACGGGCGTGGGGAAAAGGAGATATTGCCCGGCAGTCCGGACTACATCACCGGATCATCCCCACGGGCGTGGGGAAAAGTGACAACCAATCCCCAGGTGCCACGCCATGGGCGGATCATCCCCACGGGCGTGGGGAAAAGTTGACTGCTGGTTAAGTTTTCCCTATTATATCCGGATCATCCCCACGGGCGTGGGGAAAAGGTGCTGGTGGATCACTACTCAGGGGCGATTTTCGGATCATCCCCACGGGCGTGGGGAAAAGTTCACCACCACCGCCGCCCGATGGCTATGCTCCGGATCATCCCCACGGGCGTGGGGAAAAGCGCCTCGGCATCCCGTTCAGCGTCCATCAGCCCGGATCATCCCCACGGGCGTGGGGAAAAGACCAGCATCCGGTACTGACACATCCATCCATACCACAATATCTTGTGGTGTTCAATTGTCAAAGAGCGAATCAAACGGTTCATTCACATCGGGCCTGGGGCCGCTGATGACCTTTTTGAAGAGCGGATGCGCCGCCATCTCGTGATTGTACAGCCGGACCAGGATCGATTCCAGGCTGATTACATCCTCGCAATTATAGGCGGCCAGCCTGGCCAGGGCGTTCATGTCCCGGTGGTCGGCGTACCGATACCACAAATCGACCGCCGCTTTGCCGTCAATGTCTCCGTCGAGCTGGCGTTTGATTCCCATTTGCCGCTCGCGGGCTTTCAGGCCGCCGTGGTATCCAAACGCCTTGGTCACCGGCAGGAGGTCCAAGTGGGGCATGGCCAGGTCAAGCCGGAAGCTCCGACGGAGGATCGGGAGATCGAACCGGGCGCCGTTGAAGGTCACCAGGAGCTTTGCGCCGGCAAGTGCCCGGGGGAAATCATGGAGATTCACTCCCTGGACAAAGACGTTCAGCCGGCGTCCATCATAAACGGCGATGGATGTGATAACGGCGTCGGGTCCCAATCCGGTGGTTTCGATATCCAGGTATCGAATGGCGTCCCGGAAATGGGGATAGACCCGGACGCGGGACATGCCGCTCAGGCGGTTCAGGAACCAGTCGGCAAGGCCGGCCGCCAGGGCGGCTTCGGCGCCTGGAATCTGGTCGGCGACATGGGCCGCTTTCCGGGCGGACAGGGGAACGGGGGCCGCGGTGAAAAAGTGAGCCCACGTGAGAATTCCCCGTTCCCACAGCCGCTGTTCGGCGCTCGTTGACAGCCCGTCAAAAATGGAAAAGCAAACGTTCAGCACGTTTTATCCGCTGCTTCCGCCCACTTTTCGGCAATAAGATAATGTCCGCAAACCCGGACGGGCCGGCGGTTCGTCTCGCCGAAGTGGGAGACGGCAAATCCCTGGGAGTTGTTTTCGGATGCAATGATCAGCAATCCGAGGCCGGGGGCGTTCCGCCGGATGTACTCGAGGGTCTTGTCACGGGTTTTCCGGTTGACGCTGCCCACGAAAACATTGGGCTTGGGCTCGATGAACCATCGCTTGAGCATGCCCCGAATCGCGGGTGGAGTGTCATTGGCGACTATGACCGTCATGGTCGGTTTCCTTTCCGATGTCCGTCAGACATCCAACAGCCATTCAACGTCTTTGGGGATCCGGCTGGTGAGCCGTCTCTCCTCGATGATGAATTTCAAGCTGGTCAGGACGCTTTTCTCATCGGCCGCCGGGTTGGCGCCGAGGGTCTGAAAAGCGGCTACCAGGGTGGTTTCCGGTTTGTAGATATCGGCCACGTCGAAGACGAAGGGCAGTGTCCCGGCGGAGTGGATGAACCCGAGATGGGGCACGTATCCCATGGCGCAGACGATGGCGGTGGTCAGGGCGTAGAGGCAGGCGTTGGCGGCTGAGATGGCCCGGTTGATCCCGTCGGCCAGGGCCCAGTTTGCCGGGTTGTAATTCCGCCCTTTCCAGGTTACGCCGTACCGCGAGCCCATCTCCTCGTACATGGCCTTGACCCGTTTGCCTTCCATGCCCATGAGCGCTTTGACCGTCTGGCCCTGGACGGCGGCCGGGTCACCGAACCGTTTTTCGAACATTCGCTGGGCCACGGTTTCCCGGCGTTTTTTGGAGGCGTGGACCCGGGCCTGATGCCGGGCCCGGGCGTTGTCGTGGGTGGGCGTGACGCCAATGGCATAAAAGCGCATCCCCGACTCGCCCACCCAGCAGACCGGCGTGTTGGATTCCGCGCACGCTTTTATGGCGGCGTGGGTCACGGTGGTTCCGGGTCCTAGCATCAGGGCGCTGACCGTGGCGGCGGGGATTCGGATAATGGTGTAGTCGGCCCCGATCCATTTGACGCTGGAGTCATCGACCTCGAGCCGTCCGTGCTCGAGGTAAAGGGGCGTCCAGCGGTCCTTGGCCGGGGCCAGGGTTTCGATGGGGGGCCGTTCGAAAATCGGCATCTCAATTACTCCGGGTTCGGGGTGTCGATTTTCACCCGCCGGGGGGCGAACCGCCGGTTGGCGAAGTCGAGGGGGAGGTCCATGATGGTGTCATCCCCCTCGGCGAACCGTTCAACCTCGATGACGGACCGGCCGCCTTGCCGCGGCGGGGTCCCGGTGATCTCTTCAACGGCTGTTTTCAGGCGCGACGCGGCGGCTTCGAAACCGTCAAAGATCCCCTGGCAGACCGGCGTGGCCGGAATGCAGGACTTCCGGCCCAGCCAGATTCCCCAGCGGGGGTTCCGGAGCGCCTCGGCCATGGCCGTCAGTCGCTCGGCGGGTCCGGAAAGGATGACGCCGAACCGGGACCCCAGCAGGTATTCCCGCCGGGAGACCACGACCCCCGGGGTGGCATTGTTGGCTTTTCGCGGCATCTGGTGCCGCTGGGTTTTCGGGTCGTACCCGCCGCCGACGGTGTGAAAGTCGGTGAGGCGGCCCGTCTGGGAAAAGGTGAGGGTTGTCATCCGGACCTCGGAAAACCCCGCCAGGGCATCGGTATCGGTCCGGCCGATCCCCATGGCGGCGCAGATCATCCCGGTGATCCCGCTTCGGGTGGGAAACGGGAGCGTGGTCCGGCGGTCGAAACGGCTGCCATACCCCCAGGACTGAAGCGGGCCGTCCAGAAGCAGGGCAAGGTGGGACGGGGAAGCATCCGTTCTCGCGCTCATCGGACCATCTCCTCGACCAGCTCGTTGATGTTGGCGGGGGGGAGCTCCGTCTGGGCGGTGACCCCGTCTTCCAGGCAGTACAGCGTCTTGAGGTTTTCCCAGTGCTCCCTGAGCCGGTCGGTGGACGGCGCCAGATACCCGTTGGTCCCGTGGACCGGGGTTTCAAAGGCGTTGACCAGGGACAGCGGCTGCCCGGTCCGGCGGAGGCCGAGGATGTAGCCGGGCGGGTTGTCCCCGAACATCGAGTTTTTCCGGGCCGGGGGGACGGCGAGAATGGCCGCCTTGAGAAAGTTCCGGACCACCTCGGCCCGTTCGGCCTCGGGAAAGTGCTTCAGGTGATCGGCGTCGGCCAGCAGGTCGAGGTTGAGGCCGATATAGCGGTAATAACAGGCTGAATTCAGCTCCAGGGTCCCCATGTGGCCGGACCCCCGGTCCGCTATGTTTTTGTCGTCCACGGCGCTGAAGAAATCCAGCTCGTTGATCGTGGCGTGGGTGGACAGGGCGTGGCTGAAAAGCCCGGCGCCCTCGAGCATGAGGCTGTGGTCGTCGGCGACCATCCTGCCGAAGATGGCCACGTCGGCATTGTCCTTGACCGCCGATCCCAGGGCCTTGCTGGCCTTCTTGGCCATGGTGTCGAGTTTTTTCCGGGCGGCATCGATCTGCTTTTGGGCCTTTTTATCCTCGGTATCGGCCTGGGCCGCCAGGGGCAGGACCTCCTCGATCGGCTGGTCGAGCATGGCCGTGACCACGGCGTCGAGCTCCATGGGCGAAAAGTATAAAAGCGTTTTGACGTTCCCCTTTTCGGGGTCGTCGAGCTTGCCCAGGGCTTCGGCGGTGGACCGGGCCAGGGCCAGGGCGGATTCCGGGTCCCGCCCGGCGTCGGCAAACCGGGCTTCCAGCTCCCGGACCACGAACCGGGTCCGGTCCCCGGCAAAGGCCGCCGGCTGATAGGTTTTGGCCATCGTCCGGATAGCCCGTTTCCAGCACTGGCTGGAGACCCTGGCTCGCTGGCACCCGCCGAAAAAGGCGGACTTGGGGGCGCCCACGTCGTCCCGGTTGAGACAGGTGACCGGAAAAGACTGGAGAATGTGCAGCTCAATCAGATTCATAATAAAGATCCTTTCGTCGTAAGAGGGTTGATAACGGTTTATCCATTGTGGTCGGTCCTTACCGGCTGGAGCATGAGCATGCCGAAGCCGAATGCCTTGGCGGGGCCGATACCGGACTGAAAGGCCCGGTGGAAGGCGTCCCGGCCGGTCACCCGGAGCCGTCCGGAAAAGTCGATGGCCAGATGCTTGCCCCGCCGGCCTTCCCGGACAAACGTCTCCTCCATCGGCGCCGACAGGCTCAGGTCATCAGCGGCCACGTCAAAGCCGTGGTCCCGTCCTTTCCGTTGAATCCAGTCCCGAAGCCGGGGCTCGTCGTAAATCCCCACCCGCCGGCGGTCGGCGTTCCGGCGCATGACCGGGTTGGCCTTGAGCTGAAACCGGTAGATGGCGTGGTCCAGAAACCCGTTGGAAACCTCCCGGTGGTTCCATCGTCCCCAGTCCGGTAGAACGGGAGAACGGCGGGACAGGAGCAGGAGCCGGATCTCGGTCCGGCGGTCGTCCAGCCGGAAGAGAAAGTCCCGGTTGCCGTCGGGCCGGTCGGGAAACAGGGTCCAGATGGCCCGGTGCCAGGCGTAGCTGTCCCGAAGCCGGTGGCGGGCCGCGGTCTGTTTGTGGACAAAGGCCTGACTCAGGTGGATCATGGGGCATCACCTCCTTTCGATGGCTCGGTCGAAGCGGGGCTCCAGTAGGCATCAGCCCACCGGAGCCTGGCCCGCCGGTCCGGTTCGTGCCAGCGGACGAGGTCCCAGAAAAGCTGCTCGAAGTCGATGGGAACCCCTTTCCCGGCCGCGGCCCGGATGACGCTGGGCAGGCGAACCGCGAGGTCAACGGCGGTGGCGCAGGTCAACAGCCGGCGGAACCGGCCTTCAAAGCTCCGGAGAGCATCCGCCGCCGGTCGGCCTGATTCGGTGCCGAGGGCGAGCCGTCTGAGGGTCCGGCCGAGGTTTCCGAAGCCCGGACGGGTCGCTCCGCAAGTGGCGAATCCGGCCCCGATGGTCAGCCAGATCCGACGGTCCCGTTCATTGTCCAGGCGGCACCAGCCCGCGATGTAGGGCCAGGCCCGGTGCTCGGTGGTTTCGCTGAAGCCCCGGCGCAGGTTGGCCAAAGGCCCCCGGTCGTCCCGGGCCGCATACCCTTCCAGGGTGGCCAGGAAGGATCGGATGGGTGAGGTTCGTGGATCGGTCATGGGGATTCCTCCAGGGTATCAGGTTGGGATGGGGCCGGCGCCGGCGCGTCCGGCTTTTTCAGCCGCAGCTCGGCGCGGCCCCGGGCAAATGCCTGGATCTGCCGTGGCGACACGTGGGGGCAGGCGGCGGCGTAGGCCGATTCCATGGCCTCCCGGACCACCGGATACCATCGCCGGCTCAACGGGACCATGGGATCGTTGGCGGCTTCCACGAGCACTCCGTATTGGCGGTCAAGGGCCTCCCAGTAAGCCCGTCGGGCCGGGCCGGTGGGAATGGCTTTGGGGTCCACGTGGAGTGTCCTGAAATAGGTTTTGACGGCTGCTTTCAGTTGCTGCTCCGCCCGGTCGGCCAGGGCGACCCCGGCCCCGTACTTTTCCAGGCGCGACTCCCGGAGCTGAGCCACGGGGAACTGGAACCGCCATTCGAGCATGTCGCTGATCTTCCCGGCCTGGGCTCCCGTCTCCAGCCCGCCCACCCAGATGTCCACCGTGGTTTCCGGAAATTGGTCGTAGAGGAAGGCCAGGGCCGACAGGGGCAGGGCTCCGCCGGTGCCATGGACGGTCCGTCTGAGGGAGAGGACCGCGCCGAGCTGCCGCCAGATATGTTGGTCCGATGAAAGCGGCAGGTAGCGGTCGTTGCCGGTTTTGTCGGTGATAACGGTGAGCCACGGCTCGCGAAAGGCCGGCAGATGCTCGATGACAAACGCCTTGGGAGTGGGGCCGAAAATGCAGCGGGGCCGGGCGGCGGTGGGGTCCCTCAGGCGGACGAGCCGGGAGAGGGGGACGAGCCGGCCCAGATAGGTGGCCGCGGCGTTGTTAAAGGCGTCGGTGTCTCCGGCGCTTTTGGGAAACCGCTCCCATACCGGCCGGCCCCAGATCAGGTTGGGCAGGAGGTTGATGCCGTTGGTGTCGTCCGCCTTGCTTAAAAGGTTGAGGTGGACCGTTTCCAGAAGGTTTCGGCCCAGAATGAACGTGTGGGCGTTTTTTATGCAGGGGGCCGCGAAGGTCGAGTCGCTGTACTTGACCCCCGCCCACTTGGCCTGTCCCACCTTGCCGCCGGCGGAAAAATTGAGGGCGGTCAGGAGATTGAGGGCGGTCTCGCCCTCGTTGAACCATCGGCCGGCCGGGGACGCGCCCTGGTCGAACAGGGTCGCGTTGTTGCCCGAGGCCAGTCGGGGATCGAGCCCGTCCAGGGGCCGGTCGTGCCCGTCGTCCACCTTCAGGTCCGGGACCTGCATAAAGGGCGTCCGGCCGTGGAGGTCAAAGGCCGGCCGCCAGTGGTCGAGGTACCGTTGAGCGGCTTCCGGAATCCGGTCTCGACAATAATACCAGTCTTCCAGATCCTCGGGGCCGTCAAGGGCCGCCTGGGCCACGCAGATCAGCAGGCGCATGAGGGCGACCCGGCGGGGCGGATGAGCGGAAAGATCCTGAATCCGGTCCGCCCGGTTGAACAGGTCTGACAGGCCGACGACTTCAGGGGTGCCGTCGTCGGTGATCACGGGAATCCAGGGGTCGGTAACGAGATTCATAAGCAATTCCTTTACCAGTCAAGTTGGGTAATATCGATGCCGCCGGCGCCGCCCGGATCGGCTGGAGGGCCGGTGGCGGGTTGGGCGCTGCTCGACGGGCGATGGAGCCCCCGGCGGGGGTCATACCAGAGGCCGGTCGGCTCGCCGTCCAGCGTCAGGGCCCCCGATTGCGGGTCCCTCAGCAGAACGGCCGTGGGCTCGTAAAAATGCCGGGCCAGCCAGACCGGGGCGTGGATGCCGTCGGGGCGGTCGATCCAGTAGGCGGGGATCGACAGGCGGTTGCGGTGAAGGCGGGCCGTGGTGGGCGGGTCCGGCCGGTCGGCATGGACCGTTACCGGGCCGTTTCCATCGACCGGGGTAATCCGGGCGGCCCGGCCATCGGGCCGGAGGTCATCGAGGAGAAGGACGTTTACGGAGGGGAGATCGCTGTAACGGGTGGCCACCCCCTCGCGGTCCTCGAGGACGCCGAGGCTTTTAACGTCCGCCCGGGCAGCTTCGGCATAGCGCCGCAATCGGTCCCGACGGGCCGTCAATTGTTCCCGGAGCTCGGCCGCCGCCGCCGGCTCGTCCGCCGGAGCCGCCGCGTAAGTGGCCCGGATCAGCTCCCGGATGTCGCCGGGGATGGCCAGATGATCCATCTCCCGGAGTACCTGGAAGGTCCGGAGCAGGACGTAGGGCATGTAAACCCGGCAGTTGGACTCGCCGAGGGCGGCGATGATCCCGTCCGCGTCGGCCGCCCCCTCCGGTGATCCGGAAATGATCACGGTCTCGGGCTCATTTCCCGGCCGGCCGGGGCGATGGTGGCGCCACTGACGGCCCATCCGCTGGAGCAGCATGTCCATCGGGCATAGCGCCGTGATGAGAAGGTCGGCGTCGATGTCGAGGCTCTGCTCCACCACCTGGGTGGCCACCAGGATGCAGCCGGGCGGCCGGTTTCCCGTCTTGCCCAGCCGCATCATCCAATCGGTCTCGATGGCCTCCCGCTGAAAAGCGGGAAACCGGGAATGGAGCAGCCCCAGCGGGGGACCGCCTTCGGTCTGTTCAGCCGCGATGGCGTCGTGCCACGCCTGGGCCATGGCCACCGTGTTGGCGATGCACAGGACGCAGTGGCCGGTGTCGGCCATTTCAGACGCCAGGCGGGCCACGTCGGATGGGTCCATCTCGGCCAGCCGGAGCCGGTGGTGTCGGTCCGCCGGCCCCTCACAGGCAATGGCGCCGGCCTGATCTCCCCGGGCATACGCCACCAGGGGATATTCGGTGTCGGCCGGCGCAACGGCGGGATCGGGAAAGAGCCGCCGCCGGCCATCCGATGTCAAGGTCGCCGACAGGACGATCACCGTGGCGCCGGCGGCCAGAAGCTGAGCCGTCATCCATTCCAGCAGGGAGCCGGTGTACATGTCGTAAGTGTGGACCTCATCGAGAATCACGACCTTCCCGGCCAGGGCAAAGCTCCGGACGAAAAAGTGCTTGACCCGGATGACGCTCATCAGGGCTTGATCCACCGTCCCCACGGCAACGGGGTGGAGCAGGGTCCGTTTCCGGGGCGACGACCAGGACCGCCCCAGCCTGAGCGCCTCGCCGCCGTGCTCATAGGCCCGAAGCCAGGCCTGACCATGGGCGAGGGCCGGGACGGTGTCGTCATCGGCCACCCGCTCCAGAAACGCCCTGACCCGCTCGTGAATCCGGTCCGAGGTCAGCCGGGTGGGCAGGCCGAAAAAAAGTCCATGATGGTGGCCGGCCGCCATGAGCTGGTACGCGGCGTAAAGCGCCGCCTCGGTCTTCCCGGTTCCCATGGGCGCCTCCAGGATATAGAGCCCCGGCTCTATAGCGCTCTGGATAAACGCGGTCTGAAGCGGATAGGGATCCACGTTGAAAACATCCTGAAAGCTCAGCCCCGGCCGGAACCGTGGCGGATCGAGACCACATGCCGTGACCGCCGAGTCGGCGCGCTGGCCGGGGTCCACCTCCGCCGCCAGGCCCCCGGCGGGAAAGAAGGTTTCGTCTGAGCCGATCCAGTCGGCGACCGTGACCAGGCCCGCCAGGATATTCCGGACCACCGGGGTCATCTCTCCGGCGGGCAGGGGACCGAACCGCTCGATCAATTCCTCGATAAGCCGCCGGCGTTCGTCGGCCCAGGCGCTTCCGCCGAAGGTGCCCCCCATGTCCGTGCGGGGAACTTTCTTGTGGCCCCGGCCATGATGCGCCCCGACGATATCGGCCACCGGCATCGACCGAAAACGGGCCTCGAGATACCGGTTGACGGCGGCGGCGCCGATAGCTGTGTGGTCGGTATCGAAGGCGCTGATCGGCATGGCCGCGAGGTCCGGCTCCTTCAGGCTCAGCCAGTCGTTGAAATACTTCTTGATAAACCCCGGCGAGACCTTGCCCACGTCGTGGACCGCCGCCACCGGAACGGGGTCGGTCCCCAGTCTGACACGGAGACCCCGCGGGAGACGTTGAAAGAGCGCACGGGCCACGACGGCCACTTGCCGGCAATGGTCGCGGACGGGGATGCCGGGCGCGCCGCGGGCCGTGGTTTTAGCGGGACATTGGGCATGGGGCAACGAAACCATGGCAACCCTCCAGTGCGGCGGGGCGATGCTCCGCCGGTGAATGCGTAAGTGGCGCGGAATTGGCGGACATACGCCTGACCTCAATTCATGTTGTCGGGGCAGGCCCTACACATGCGGGCTGGACGCCCGCGCTCCCGGGAGCCGCTAGAGACCTCCGAGGTTTCCAATTTTTTTTGGAAACCTCGGAGGTCTTTCCAAAACCTCGGAGGTCTTTCACAAAACCTCGGAGGTCTCACCCTATGGTTGCCCATTGCGGGCGGACACGCGGGTCCGCCCCTACGACATGCGGGCGGGACGCCCGCGCTCCCAGGGCGGCCGCAAGGGCCGCCCCTACGATGGCGGTTTTTTCAGGATGTCGGGGCAGATCTACGTGTCTGCCCTGAAAACCCACCCACGGTGGCCCCACGCACGGGGGCGGCACGGCGGGAGTCCTCCGAGGTTTCCCATTTTTTTGGGAAACCTCGGAGGTCTCACCCTATGGTTGCCCATTGCGGGCGGACACGCGGGTCCGCCCCTACGACATGCGGGCGGGACGCCCGCGCTCCCGGTGGTCCTCGACAATCTTCATCTTCTACTACCACACCCCCTGGCTCATATAGTGACCCACCCCCTAACTTTTTTCCG
>CAZWGY010000111.1:0-11711 GCA_964633575.1 uncultured Desulfobacteraceae bacterium | reverse complement strand
ATCCGGAACCACGAATAAACACCAATTCACACTAATTTTTAATTCTAATTTTTTTCGTGTGTTTCGTGGTTTAAATCCGTTTTCATGCACGGGGGTGATCGTGGTGCCCCACCCCGATCATGAGGGTTTATCGTGAAAATCCAGAACCACGAATAACACGAATCACACTAATTTTTAATTCTAATTCGTGTTATTCGTATGATTCGTGGTTAAATAAATTCAATTATTTTTTTCGTGTATTTTGTGTATTTCGTGGTTAAAAACCGTTTTCATGCCCGAAGATGATCGCGGTGCTCCCCATCATGAACGTTTATCCTCGAAATATCAAATACATGCCCGCGCTAAAATTTTTCGCGCGCCTTGGTCTCGACCAAGTTTTCCGGTTTCTGGATGGACACTTGGTTGATCTACCTGCGTTGAGCCCCATCGATTGCTTTTCGAATGGCCAGGCCCAGCTCCCGTCCGCCGACGGGTTTCATGACCAGCCCGTTGATGCCGAGCGTTTCGGCTTTTGCCGGATCGATGTATGCGCTGTGTCCCGTGCAGAGGATGACGGGGATGTCCGGCCGGATTTCCCTCAGCTTTTCAAACAGTGTAATACCGGTCATTCGCGGCATGGACATGTCCGAGATGACCAGATCGAACCCTTGGGGGTCCGACCGGAAGAGCGCGAGGGCCGCTTCCGGATCCCGCCGCGTCCGGACCTCGTAACCCAATCTTCCGATCATCAATGCCGCCATGTTGACTATGGATTCCTCGTCATCGACAAACAGAATGGTTTCGCATCCCGTGGGGGTTTTCCCGGTCGGTTTCCGCTCGGCGGGCGGTTTTTCGGACGCCTTCGGGAAAAACAGGGTAAAGACGGCGCCGCCGCCGGGCTGGTTGTCCACGAAAACGGCGCCGCCGTGGTCCTGGGCGATCCCGTGGACGACCGAAAGCCCCAGGCCGTCGCCTTTGCCTACATCCTGAGTGGTGAAAAAGGGGTCGAAAATCCGGTCGATGATCTCGGGGTCGATCCCCGGTCCGGTGTCGCCGACGGTGATTTTGACGTATTCGCCCGGCGAGAGGCCCGGACGCTGCTTGACATCCGCCGGTGCCAGAGTCGCGGCTTCCGCGGCGATCTCGATGGTTCCGCCCCGCTCTTCAATTTCGCGGGCCGAGTTGAGGCACAAATTCATCAGGACCTGCTGGAGCTGAGCCGGGTCGGCGGCAAACGGAATTTCCGATTGGGGCAGGTTTGCCCGGATGTCAACCGTGGCCGGGACCATGGATCTGAGGAACCGGATGGTTTCCTCGATAAGGGCGACGGCGTCGATCCGGCTGTATGCATGGTCGGTTTTGCGGGAGAATGTGAGGATTCGCGTCACGATGTCCGCGCCTCGTTGGCCGGCGGCCATGATTTCCGCCAGGCATTTGCGCGCCGGCGCCGAATCCGCCGCGAAATCCATGGCCATTTCCGCGTTGCCGATGATCACGTATAAAATATTGTTGAAATTATGGGCGACGCCCCCGGCCATTGTGCCGATGGATTCCATTTTCCGGGCATGGCGAAGTTGGGCTTCCATTTCCCTGGATTCGGTGATGTCGAGCAGCGTCATCCGCCACTGGATCGCGGCGCCGGCGTCGTCCCGGTCCGCTTCGATGTCCGCCCGGACCCAGCCGGCCGACCCGCTTATCTGATTTTTCAGCATCAACTCAACGCACTGTTTTTCGACGGTCTCCGCGGCGTTTCGCAGAGCGGCGTGATAAGCGTCCACCCATGCCGGGGCAACAAACCGGCTGAAGCCGGATTGGAGAAGGTCGCGTTTCGTCCCCCCGAAAAGGGCCACGGCGGTCAGATTGGCGCGGGTGATGATTCTTTTGACGTTCAAGGTCAGGTAGCCGCAGGGCGCGAATTCATACAACCGCTCGGATTCCCGGTGAAGGTCGGAGAGCTCCCTCTGGGCCCGCTTGAGCTCTTCGTTCTGGATTTCCAGTTCCGCCTGATGGATTTTCAGCTCGTCGATCAGTTCCAGCACATCGACGGGCATTGACGACGCGGAATCGGGCTGTTGCCGGATCATAGTTTCGGCCTGTTCCCGGAGCGCTTCGAATTTTTCGGGGAAGTTTCGCTCGTATGGCATATATTACGTTTCCTTTGAGCCTTCCGCCGTAAACCGCAGAAGGATTCGGTATGGGGTGTTCTCGCCTTTTCGAATGATCCGGCCGGCGACCGTAAATCTCGCGTTTCCGTCCGGCGTTTCCATTTCAAACGCCCGGATGTGGAAATTCTCGCCCGTCTCCAGAGCAGTTTTCAAGGCCGGCGCCAGGGATTCGGCGTTCATGATCCCGTTTCCGGGGGAGAGGAAATCCATTCCCCGGATATCATTCTGATCGATCTTCAGCCATTCGGAGAGGGCCGTGTTGGCGATCACCACTCCGCCGTTTTCATCCATAACCGCCATGGGGTCCGGGCTCATATCGAAAACGGCTCGCGTCAATTCCCAGGCATCTTCCACCTCGTGTTTGGAGGCATTGAGCGCTTCCTGGGCTTTTTTCTGGTCGTCAATATTCGCAAAGGTGAGAACCGCGCCGTCAATCCGGTTGTCCGTGGTGCGGTACGGCATGATTCTCATCTTGTACCACGCGCCTTCGGTGATTTGCAATTCGATTTCCCGGGGCGCCAGTTTCTTCAGAACCGCTTGCAGGTCATCGATCATGCCGTCGTAGGCCAGGTTGGTCGCCACATGTCGGAGAGGCCGGCCCGTGTCGGACGGGATAAGGTTGACAATGGCGGTGGCTTCAGGCGTGAACCGCCGGACCCGCAGGTCGTTGTCAACGAAAATGGTGGCGATTTCAGTGCTGTTGAGCAGATTCCGCATGTCGTCGTGGGTGTCGGACAGCTCCTCGACCTTGCTCTGGAGCTCGGCGTTGACCGTCTGAAGCTCTTCGTTGAGGGATTGAAGCTCTTCCTTGGAAGATTCGAGCTCCTCGTTGGTGGACTGGAGCTCTTCGTTGGCGGACTGCAATTCTTCGTTAATGGATTTGAGCTCCTCGTTGGCCGATTCCAATTCTTCCACGGTGGCCTGATGGCTTTCCCGGGTGATCTGGAGCTCTTTTTCCAGCTCGTCGATTCTCGAGGCATCCGGCGCCGGCTCGTCCCCATCGCCCTTTCCGGCTTCTGGCGCCGGGCGGGCCGGGACATCCTCGAACACCACCAGAAACCGGCCGGCCAGAACCTTGGGCTCGCGTTGCGGCCGGACGTGCAAATCGATGGGCTGAGCGCCGCCGTTGGTTTTGACCATCACCTGTTTGCGGGTTACCGGCTTCATCGAAGACCGGGCGGACCGGATGGCCGAGGACAGCTCGATCCGCAGCCCCTCCCGGGCCAGGTCCAGGATATTCCGCGACGGCGGCCCGCTGGGGGTTTCCATATATTTGCCGGTGCGGCCCTGGACATACAGAATCTCGCCCCTTTCGTCGATGAGCGCGGCCGTGGGCGTGAACCCGTCCAGAAGGGCTTTCTGGGTGGCCTGGGCGAGATCGGCGGGTTTCTGGACGTCGGCGGGCGAAGACGACGGCTTATTGGCCCGGGTCCCGGCCGGGGGACCGCTGGGGAAATCGATCCCCTGGGGCAAGGCGTGGGGAACAGCCGTCCGCCGGTAGATTTTCCATTTTTTATCGACGACATCGAAGAGGTCCGTAAAACCGCCGATGGTCTCGGACGACCCGAGCATCAGCAGCCCATCGGGTTTCAGCGTGTAATGGAACAGCGGCAGGAGCTTTTTCTGGGTGTCGGCGTTCAAATAGATCAGGAGGTTGCGGCAGCACAACAGGTTCAACCGGGAAAACGGCGGGTCTTTGATGAGGTTCTGGACTGAAAAGACAATGATGTCGCGGATATCTTTTCGGATGCGGAAAAAGTCCCCATCTTTGGCGAAAAACCGTTTCAGCCGTTCCGGGCTGACATCGGCCGCGATGCTGGCCGGGAAAAGCCCTTCCCGAGCCTTGTCGATGGCGAAATTGTCGATGTCCGTGCCGAAGAGCTGTAGCCCGATCCGGTTGGGAACCTGGTCGAGGCATTCGCGCAGCGCCATGGCCAGGGAATAGACTTCCTCGCCCGTGGAACATCCCGGTATCCACGCCCTGAAGACGGCGTCATCTTCCATCTGTTTCAAAACAGACGGCAAGATGTCGGATTTCAGGGCGTTAAAGGAGTCGGCGTCCCGAAAAAACCGGGTCACGCCGATCAACAGATCGTGGAACAGGGCGTCCGCCTCGGCTGGATTTTCCCGAAGGTAGCGGATGTAAACGTCGTGGTCGTCGATCCCGTTCAGGCCCATCCGGCGGCTGATCCGCCGCCGGGTTGTGCTCACCTTGTAGGACGAAAAATCGTTGCCGGTCCTTGCGCGCAAAACGGCCAATATCTTGTTCAGCCACGGTTGCGGCTCCTTGGCGGAAGCGGCGTCGTCCATTGGGTCGGCCGAGGTCGCGGGATTGGTGAAATAGCGGACGAGCTTTTCCGGCATCCGTCCCGGCGGCAGCACCATGTCCACCAGCCCCGTATTGATGACGCCGCGAGGCATGCCGTCGTAACCGGCTGATTCCTCCGACTGAGCCAGAATCAAGCCGTTGTTGGCCTCGATTTCCCTGGCGCCGAGGGTGCCGTCCGTACCGGTCCCCGACAAAATCACCGCGGCGGCCCGCCGCCCCTGGTCCTGGGCAAGGGACCTCAGAAACACGTCGATGGGGAGATGGGGGATTGTCTTCCTCATGGGCATAAGCTGAAGCCTGCCCTTGAAAATGCTGATCTCCCTGTTCGGCGGAATGACGTAGGCATGGTCGGGCGCGACGACCTGGCCGTCTTCGGCCGTGGAGACCGGAATCCGGGCGATCTTTCCGAGCAGCTCGGGCATCATGCTCGGGGTATCCGCGGGAAGATGGACGACAATGACATAGGCCATGCCGCTGGTTTCCGAAACCTCGGAAAAAAAGGATTTCAGGGCTTCCAGGCCCCCGGCGGAGGCGCCCAGGCCGATGATGGGAAAGGTTTCCTGGGGCAATGAAATTGGGCTCATATTCTATAATCCGTCAGATCCGTGATTGAAAGGCGATATTCGCGTGAATTCGCATGGATCATCAGTTTAAAACAGAATGCGGGGAACTACAAGAATTATTGCGGGTTGTGCTTGCTGATCTCCGGCGCTGGCCAATACCGCCGGAAATCCCCGCTTAAATCCTTGTAGGTTGAGGGGGAAACGCCGGGCATCCGGATTTCCACCCGGTGTTCCCGGCGGTCGTCAACAAGCGGGATGGTCCGATCGGGTTGGTCGATGCCGTCAACGATGACGCGCATCCCGCCGTCGTCGGCGGAAACTTGCGAGACCGCGATGTGGTAAAACGTCTCCCGGTAGCGGTAGTGCAGTTTGAATCCTTCCCAATCCGGCGCCGGGCAGGGGGTAAGCCGCAGCTTGTCCACAACGAGTTCGAGCCCAAGGAGCGATTCCACGATCAGCCGGTACATCCAGGCGGCCGAGCCCGTGTACCATGTCCAGCCGCCTCGGCCGATGTGGGTTGGCGCCGCATAGACGTCGGCGGCGACCACGTAAGGTTCCACCTTGTAAACAGCGGCTTCCTCGGGCGATCGGGCATGGTTTGCGGGGTTGATCATGGCAAAGAGATCCCAGGCGCGCCGGTTGTCCCCCAGGCGGGCGAAGGCCATGGCCGCCCATATCGCCGCATGGGTGTATTGCCCGCCGTTTTCTCTCACGCCGGGCACGTATCCTTTGATGTAGCCGGGGTTCAGGGCAGAAGTGTCGAAAGGCGGGTCCAGAAGCTGAATCAGTTTATGCTCGCGTCGCACAAGATGTTGATCCACCGCTTCCATGGCCATCCGCGAGCGGTCATCGTCGCCCGCGCCCGACAAAACAGACCAGCTCTGTGCAATGGAATCGATCCGGCATTCGGTATTTTCCGCTGATCCGAGGGGCGTGCCGTCGTCGAAATAGGCGCGGCGGTACCAGGCGCCGTCCCATCCGTTTTGATCGATATTCCGCCGGAGGCCCGCCGCTTCCCCGATGCACCGCTCGGCGAACTCCGGATCGCCATGGGCCCGGGCGACCACCGCGAAGCGCATCAGGACGTCATACAGGAAAAATCCCAACCAGACGCTTTCGCCCTTGCCGTGTTCACCCACCAGATTCATGCCGTCGTTCCAGTCGCCCGAACCGATCAGCGGCAGGCCGCGCTCGCCGAAATCGAGGCTTTTGACAATGGCGCGGACACAGTGTTCATAAAGACCGGCCGTTTCCTCGGAAGGCCCGGGCAGATCGTAATACGATTCTTGATCCGCTTCCAACGGGCGGCCCTGAAGAAATGGGATGGGCTCGTCCAGGACTCCGGTGTCCCCGGTGGCCTGGACATACCGGCAGGTTGCCAGCGGCAGCCAGAGGCGGTCGTCCGAACAGCGGGTGCGCACTCCCCGGCCCGCCGGCGGATGCCACCAATGCTGGACATCGCCTTCCGGAAATTGACGGGCCGCGCACCGGAGCAGATGCTCACGCAGAAGATGCGGTTCAGCGTGAATGAGCGCCATGGCGTCCTGCAACTGATCGCGGAAACCGAATGCGCCTCCCGACTGATAGGCGGCGGCGCGGGCCCAGATCCGGCATGTCAGCGTCTGGTAGAGCAGCCAGCCGTTGGCCAGGACGTTGACGGACGGATCGGGCGTTTCCAGATGGACCGCTCCCAGGGTGTGAGCCCAGTGCCGCCACACCGCGTCCAGGGCGATGCGGGCGGCGGCGGAGCCTCGAAACCGATGGATCAGATTGCGGGCATCGTCGGCATTTTGTCCGGCGCCGAGCTTGAAAACGACCTCCCGCTCCTGCCCGGCGGCCAGATCGAAGCTCACCTGGATCGCGGCGCAGGGATCCAGGGCGGCCCCCACCTTGCCGGAAAGGTTCGCGCGCTTCATGGCCGCGGGATCTTTCGGCGTGCCGTTTCGTCCCAAAAATTCCGTCCGGTCGCCGGTGACGGTGTACTCGGCATCGTCCACGTCGAAAAACGCAACCCGGTTCCGGAACTCCGCGTTATACGGATTCCGCGCAAAGATCGCGCCGGTTTGGGGGTCCATTTCGGTGATCACATGGAGGGTCGATTTGGGCCGGAGGTCGCCCAAGACCCATTCCGCGTATCCCGTGATCGAAAGCCGGCGGGGCCGGTTCGTTGTGTTTATGAGTTTCAGCGCCATGAATTTGACGGCGGCGTCCAGGGCCACGTAAACCCACAGCTCCGACCGGATGCCGCGTTCAGTGTGCTCGAAGACACTGTAGCCGAAACCGTGGCGGGCAACGTAGGGCGTGTTTCCGGGGCGCGGGAGAGGCGTGGGCGACCAGAAGTGGCCGCGCTCTTCGTCACGGATGTAAAGCGTTTCTCCGCTCGGATCGCTTACCGGATCATTGGACCAGGGGGTGAGGCGGAATTCATGGGCGTTTTCGCTCCACGTGCAGGCCGAACCGGCTTCCGAGACGATGGTCCCAAAGCTCGAATTGGCCAGCACATTCACCCAAGGCGCCGGCGTCGTCCGGCCGTGGGAAGTGGTGACGACGTATTCTCGCCCATCCGGTGTAAACCCGCCCATTCCGTTGTAAAACAGGAGGTCGTGGCGGGGCGCCGCGGCCACGGGCGGAGGGGCGGATCGGTGGGTTCTCGTTGTGACGAGCCGGGGCGGAAAAGCGTCCCCCGGACGCGGACGGTTGATCTGGTCCGCCAGGGTCCCGCCGCGGTCGGTGAAAATGGCGCGGGCGACCGATTGGATCAGGATGCGGTCTTGTTCCGAAATCTGGTCTCCGGGCCTGACGAATATCCCGCCGGGCCGCTCGGACTCCCTGGCTTCAGTCCCCGCCGCGATGATCTCCATGATCCGGTCGTGGAGCAGTTGCCGGTAGCCGGCGCGATCTTCGTTCCAGATCACCAGATCCACCGCCAGCCCTTTCAGCCGCCAATAGGCGTGAGCCTGCACCAGTCGGCGCACCAGGTCGATATTGGCCGCGTCCTCGATCCTCAGCAGCACGATCGGCAGATCGCCGGAGATGGCGTATCCCCAGAGATCGGATTGTCCGAGCCGGTTTTTTTTCAGTACATTCGGGTCGGCCCGCCGGCCGGCATCGGCGTAGAGGATCGAACCGGCAAGACTCCCATAGAGCTGGGCGTCGGCCTCCGAGGCATTGAGCTGACGCAGCAGGACCTGGCTATGGGTCCAGACCAGATCGAAAACCCGGTCGGCAAGCCGGCGATCCTGATATTTTTTAACAAGGCCTAATGCAGCGTCACGGGTTTCGGCAATGCCGGTGACGATGTTGATGGTCGCCGATTTGTCGGGATCGAGGGTAATCCGTCGTTGGATCGCGACAATGGGATCGAGGACGGACCCTTCGCTGCCCGAAAGGTTTCCCTCTCCGGCCATCGCTTGCGGATCGGCGACCGTGTGGCCTCGACCGATGAATTTCATGCGATCGGTCTCATAAGCAATGTCTCCGGTTTCAGCCCCGTGAACGGCAATCAGGTGCAACATCCATGGGGGGCGCTCGTCCTCGGAACGGGGTCGGCGCGTACACAGGATCGCCCCGTTTCTCTTGAGAATCTCGGTTTGCACAAACAGATTGCTGAACGCCGGATGCTGGGCGTCCGCGGCGGAGGGGGCCAGCACCACTTCCGCATAACTGACGACATCTATCGCCCGGCGCGTCTGGGCGCGGTTGGTAATCCGCATGCGACGCAGCTCGATGTCGTCCTCGATGGAAACCGCGATCTCGACATGAACGTCGTAATGATTGTGCCGGGAGCGAAATTCGGCTTTTCCTTCGGAGAAAATCACCTCGGCCCGCTTGAGCCGTTTGAGGGTCGGCTGATAGGTGGTGGACCAGACTTCGCGGGTGTCCGCGTCGCGGATGTAACAGAACGCGCCCCAGTTGTCCCGGGTGCGGTCTTCCCGCCAGCGGGTAACGGCGATGTCCTTCCATCTGCTGTAACCGCCGCCGGCATTGGTGACCATCAGATGATAGCGTCCGTTGGAGAGCAATTGAACTTCCGGGCTCGCCGTATGAGGGCTTGTAAAAATCCGGATCATCCCTTCGGCGTCACCGGCGGCCGGGCGGTGCTCGGATATCTCGTTGGTATGGGCATCCAGCGCCGTCGTTTTGGGAATCCGTTCCTGAAGCAACAGCCGGGTCGCCTGGAACATGGGGACCGACTCGAATCGTTTTTGCATCGGTCGGTCCAGGAGCGAATGGGCAATCGACAAGAGACTCATGCCCTGGTGATGGGCCATGAAGGACCGGACCACGGCGCGGGATTGTCCCCGCGGCAGACGCGACGGCGTGTAATCGATCGCTTCATATAACCCATAACGGGTTTCAAGACCGTCGGCGGCAAGCCGTTTTAGATTGAGGCATGCCCGTCCGGGCGCCACCATCAACGCCAGGGCCGAGGCATAGGGCGCGATCACCAGGTCCTCGGCAAGCCCCCGTTTAATCCCCAGGCCGGGCACCCCGAAGGCGCGGTACTGGTAGTTGAGCTGCGCGTCAATGGCGTTATACCCGCATTCCGAAACGCCCCAGGGGACGCCCCGTTTTTGTCCATAAGCGATCTGCCGGTCCACGGCGGCCTTGCAGGTCTGTTCGAGGAGGGTGCGCTCGTAGGTCGGCATCACCAGAACCGGCATCAGATATTCGAACATCGAACCGCTCCATGACAGGAGGATCGGTTTGCCGCCGGCGAGAGTGATCAGACGCCCCAGGGCGAACCAGCTCTCCTGGGGCAGTTGTCCCCGGGCGATCCCCACGAAGGCGGCCAATCGCGCTTCAGACGCCAGAAGATCGTAGTAACCCGAATCGCGCCGGTGGTCGTCGATATTGTAGCCGATGGCCAAAAGATGGCGCTTTTGATCATACAGAAAATCATACTCGATCCGGGCGAACGCTTCAGATTGCTCGACAAGCTTGCCGATGGTCGCGATCCGCGCCTGGGCCTGGCGGCTGCCGGACGCGACCAGGCGTTGAAGTTCATCTAACCGGGCTCGGTTTTCAGGCGATCCGGCATCATCGGAGTATTGCGCCATGGCCGACCGGATCTCGGCCTCCAGTGCCGCCAGCTCGTTCAGGGTCGGGACCTTTTTGAGATCGGGAAAGTTCGAGGGATTGTTCCGGGAAGTCGGAAGACGTATCCACGGCGCTAGTTTGGCAAGGTCGTCGAGGGCATCTCGACATTGGCTCGCAAAAGCCCGGGCCCACCACTTTGCCTGATCATCCGGGCGCGCGTCGCCGGCTTCGGAGTCTTCGGCCCACTCCGCCGCGGCGGTTTCCAGCCGATCCAGCAACTGATGCCAATCCCTGAGCGTGCCGGGTGGGGCGGCAACGGCGCTTTCGAGGTCCCGCTGAATGCGAGCGAGAATGCTCTGATCGGCTGGTTTTGAGGCACCCGCCGCCGCGTCCGCGAGGATTCTAAGGGTGTCGCTCAACCCCTCGATCAAACGCTTTTCCAGAATCTTATGATCCGGCAGGGCGCTCAGCCCCGGCCCCAATGTCATCAGATGGCCCGCCAGGTTTCCGCTGTCCACGGAGGAAATATATTTGGGCGGCAACGGTTCCAGGGATTGCGTGTCGTACCAGTTGTAGAAATGGCCGCGATGCCGTTCCAGGGCCTCCATGGCGTGGAATGCCTTTGTTGTCCGGTCGAGGAGGGTTCCGGCTGAAATATAGCCGAAATCGTAGGCGGTCTGATTGGCCAGGAGGGCCAGTCCCATGTTGGTCGGAGATGTGCGATGGGCGACCGTTGCAACCGGATGCTCCTGGTAGTTGTCCGGCGGGAGCCAGTGGTCTTCCGGGCCGACGAAGGTCTCGAAAAACGCCCAGGTTTTCCGGGCAAGCTCGCGGAGAAAGCGAACCTGGCCCGTTGTCAGGTTTTCCCGGCGACTGACAAAGGGTTGACTGACCCACCAGGCGATGACGGGCGAAGCCAGCCAGAGGCCCAGAACGGGTCCGGCGACGGTCAGGGCCGACGGTCTCCAAACCATCAGGTAGATCGCCGCGGCGGCGGCCAGAACCGGGGCGAACCATAAAGTCCGAAAGGAGGCGGCGAGGTCCGATCCGCCTCGACGATCCGATTCGCCCGACACATTCCATTGGAGCAATCGCTTTTTCGTGATCAGCAGCCGCCAGCCGGTCCGGATCGTTGCATCCAGACTGAAAAACGCTTCATGGGGCAGGCAGGCGAACGAGAAGGCTTCCCGAAGGAGGTATCGGCGGATTGAATTCGCTTCGGTTGCGAGATGCCGGCCAAAAGACGTATCGTCTTTTTTTTGAAGGAGATTAAATGCCGATGCAAGGAATGAAGGAATCAGAAGAAGCCCGATCACCGCCAATGTCCAGAACCCGGGCGACGGTAATGCAATCCAGGCCCACAGCAGGAGGAGGGTCAGGGCCGCGGCCGTCAGACTGCGTCGGAGGTTGTCGAAGATTTTCCATCTGGAGAGCATGGAGATCGGATTTTTCGGCCGGCGCGGATCGGGCATGGGGATATCCGGCAAGAGCCAGCGGGCGATCTGCCAATCGCCGCGAATCCATCGATGCCGGCGATTCACGTCGGCGGTGTAGCGGGACGGATATTCCTCGTATAATTCCACGTCGCTGAGCAGCCCGGACCGGGCGTAACACCCTTCCAGAAGATCGTGGCTG
>CAZWGY010000110.1:6985-11738 GCA_964633575.1 uncultured Desulfobacteraceae bacterium | reverse complement strand
AGGGGCATTTAAGCCTCGTTTAATCCGTATTTTTCAGAGGTATATTTTCGCATCACAGAGACTCCGACAGCTCGATCAATCGCTCCCCGAGCTGCTTTATCCGGTCCCGGTCCGCCGGCCATATCCGGATCGTTTCCGATCCGATGTACAATACCAGCTCGTGCGTTGTCCCGGTGCCCCAAGGGACCTTTCGAAGCACGGCTCCGTGGCGGCGAGGGATAGCCGCGCCGTCGTGCGGGGTGGCGGTGATTTTGATCTCAGCCATCAGTCATTTCCCTCTGCTGGAGTTTTTGAGCCGCCGCTTCGATTCGGGCGGCGGCCATCTCGTAATAGTCCTTTTCTTTTTCGATCCCGATCCACCGCATCCCCTCGGCAATGGCCGCCAGCGCGGTGGTCCCGGAGCCCATGAATGGGTCGAGGACGGTGCCGCCAGGGGGCGTGATGAATTTTACCCACCATTGGAGCAACAACTTAGGGGTTGCGGCGCCGTGCCCGGCAGCGCCTCCGCTGGATATGGAATTACTGTTCGGGACGGGAAAACAGTTAAACGGAGTTACACCGCCGTTTTTTTCTGCCGCGCCAGTTATTTTTGCAACATTTTTGCTCGCGCCGCTGGGGTAGTATCGCCTTGTGTTCAACTTGTTTGATATCCGTTGCTGGGCATTCGACGCCGACTCATGCCACAAAACATCATGCTGGTTTTGATAAGCATCCGGGGCACCGAACCAAACAAGCAGTTTCACACTTCCTCTCATGTTTTTGCCGCGTGTCGTCACCCCGTTTGGGAGAGTAGATGTGTTCCACCAGTAGGCGTCCTGAATCCAATTCCAGTTGTTCGCCCAATAGATGACCCAGTTCCATAACCAAAGACGAACCGACAGCCCTTTGCCATCGTTGGCGTCATAGTTGGGTTGGAGAACAAACATGGCAGAGCCATTGGGTTTCAAAACCCGCCGGCAATGGATAACGACCGCATCCATAAGCTCCCGCCATTCCCACTCCTTGAGGCATCCGTATTTTCGTTTGATCATGGCATACGGCGGATCAGTCACCACCGCATCCACGCTGTTATCCGGCATCGTCTGGAGCACCTCCAGGCAATCGCCGTGATAGAGCCTGCCGCCGGGGAGGTCGCGGTAATTCAAAACGTCCCCGCTCCGACGGCAAAGCGGCGGCGGTTGATGGGTTGGTATTCGACGGGGCCGGTCGGTCTGGCGGCGGCGTTGGCCGCCAGGAAGCAGGCCCAGGTCCGGTCGGCGTGGCCGGCGGCGTCGGACTCGGCGACAAACCGGGGGCTCCCGGTGGGGCCGTCCACTCTGCGGAGCTTGTGAAGGTCCGCCCGGAGCGCCGGGTCTCCCAGGGGGATTCTGATCCGGCGGTCCTCGAACAGCTCCCGCCCGAGGGTCGCCAGGGTGAGCTTGTTTCCGGCGGTGAACTGGACCCCCTCGACGCGCATCGAGCCCCATTTCCTCTGGGCATCCTCGACGGGCTTTTCCCCCATGCCGGTCTGGTCCATGCAATGACGGTTGATCCGGAACCGCCCGAATGCCTCATCCCGGAGCGAGTCCTGGGTATGAAACGGGATGCGCTTCCGGGCCTCGATGAGCCGGGTCCAGAGGACGTCGCCGACCTCTTCGAGGACCCAATTGACCCACAAATCGGACCTGATCCCGATGTCCTCGCCCGAGTAACACGGGCCGCCGGCGTATTTGGACGGGTCTCCGGCGTCGGAGTCCTCGCAGGCGGAGATCAGCTCGTAGGATAGCCACGCGGACGCCTCATCCAGCCATTGGAGCTCGAACTCCTGAGCCCAGGCATCATCATCCCGGATGGCCCGGCGGAGCTCGTCAACGTCACGGGGGAGCCCTTCATCAACGGCCTGGTAGATGTCCACGATATGGCGGGACCATTCGTCGTCGTCGGCCGTGATGAGCTCGTAAAATTTATTGGCCTTCCCGTTCGGGGTCGAAACCACTCTGATTTTGTGCCCGGCGGAGATGACCGGGAACAGGGCCGTCCAGATTTTCCTGGAGTCCTGGTGGAAGGCGAACTCGTCGAGGAAGACGTTGGCGGAGAAGCCCCGAGCGGTGTCTGGATTGGCAGGGAGCGCGGTGATTTTGCTCCCGTTGGGGAGCACCACGTCGAGGGCCTTGTGGCTCCCCACCCATTCCACGTCGATGCTTTTGAACGCCGCTTGATATGCCTGGAGATGTCGCTTGACGCCCTCTTCCATGGCTTCCCGTGCCTGGCGTTCGCCCCGGCTGAGGATCACCCATCTGGCGCGGGCGCCGTGGGCTTCGGCGTCCATGCAGTCGTTGACGATTTCGAGGCTCGTGGTCCAGGTCTTCCCGATCTGGCGGGCCATCATCCCGATTTTGTAGCGGGCTTTGTCGAGGACCCACCGGCGCTGATAGGGGAACAGGCTAATCGACGAGGCCATATATCTGCTCCCGAATCTGTTTAACCGTGTCAGGGGGCACGGATGCGTTGGTGACCAACTGCTCGACCTTTTCCGCCGCGAGACGGAACCGTTCTTTCCGGTCTTCGTCCTCGGCCTTCAGGAGCCGGCTTGCCATGGCCCGGGCCGCGTAAACGGTCTGAGGGTCCAGGGACTTGGCGGCCCGCTCCATCAACCCCCGGACGGCTTCGAGCTCATACCGGCGGATGTCGTTAATCGCCTCGCGGCGCTCCCGTTTCCGCTGAGCCCACCCGCCGGCATCCGGTCCGCCCCACCGCTGGAGCTGTTGGATGGACACCCCGGTCCGGTCGGCCACCTGCTGATAGGTCAGGCCCTCGAGGATGTAGAGCTCCTCGGCCCGCTGTCGCGTGTCCCAGTCGTACTCAGCGCCCATGGCCTACCGGATCAGGTCCTGAATGTCGTTGATATCCCGGAGGCGTTCCTTGATCCGCCCCTGGACGGAAAACAGCTCCGGCACGATCTCGGACACCAGGTTGTTGAGCTCCAGGTCCTCGATGGGCGCGATGGGGTCGAGGAGCAAGCGGGCCTGTTTCCGGTAGTTGTCGCCCCGCATCCGGAGCTTCCGGACCTCTTCCTGGAGCATCCGGAGCCGCCCCTCCAGCCGGGTCCGTTCGTCAGACAATCCCCCCATTTAAATCTCCCTGTCGTCCTGCTGCCCGGTCTGCTGTTTGACAATCGGGCAGAACTGGTTCGATTCAATCCGGGTCAGCATGACGGATTGAACCTGGTTGCTCAAATTGATGGCCTCGATGGCCTTCTCGGCCAGGCGTTCGACCCGGCCGGAGTGCTCGTCGTACTTCTTCACCAGGGCCACGTTGTTGACGTACATCTGCCGCATTTCGCTCATCCAATTTTCGAACTGGGCGATAACCTGGTCGCGGTTCCGCTTGAATTGATCGATGAGATCGCCCTGGTACTCGGCCATTTTGGCGAGCCGTTCCTCGTGCATGGTCCGGTCGGCGGACCATTCCTTTTCCCGGCGGATGTCCCGGCGGTAGTCGAAAATCCAGATCACGAAGACCATCCCGCAGAGCCCGAGGCTCGATACCAGAGCGAACGCGGACATGATGTTGTTGAACTCTTTCAGGAAATCAAACATTGTCGAGCACCTCGATGCAGACCGCCGCCGTCCCGGTTTGTATCATCCCAATCCGGCGGGCGGCGGCGGCCGACAGGTCGATGATTCGCCCTTCCACGAAAGGTCCACGGTCGTTGATTCGGACCACTACCGATTTGTCGTTGGCCAGGTTGGTGACCCGGACGGTGGTGTCGAACGGCAGGGACGGGTGAGCGGCGGTAAGACCGGACGGGTCAAACACCTCCCCGCTGGCCGTCGGTCGGCCGGCGAGCTCGTCCCCGTAATAGGATGCCACGCCATTGATGCACTGCCGCCCATCGGCGCCGGTGTCCAGCAGGCCGGCGATTAGCAGGATGACCATGGACGCGGCGGACCCGATCACCAGGATCGTTATCAGCAGAATGTCCTTATCCATCGGTCTCGGGCTTGTTCTTCTCGACCCCGTGCCGCAGGAAGATGGCGGTGAGGCCCGTTGCGGCGAGCTGGATGGCCTCGGGCGCGGCCATCGAGCCGGTGAAGAATCCGCCGGCGGCGGCCACGATCGTCGCCAGCCCGGTCCATACGGTTTTTGACTTGTAGATTTTCCGCATACTTACCCCCCTTGTTGAGTTGTTTGCCCGCATACTTTACACCTGTAACTTACACGTGTAAAGGGGGGTTTGCAAGTATTTTTTTGGATGAGACCCTCATCTCCCGGCATCAATTTAATTGGTCCGAAAGCGCAATGATTTCAACGCCCAAAAATTATCTTTGGGTGAGGTCAAAAAAAGTTGGGTGAACCCCTTGACTTCCGATTCCGGAATCGGTATATTGGGATCAACGGCAGGGGGATTGGCCGCCAGCCGGAAACGAAAAGGAGACGAGATGGAAAAGATGACCAAAGCGCAAATCGAAAGGGAAATCGACGAGAGAATAAAAGAGTCTGTCCTCACCCACGCCGATGAGCACGGCTGGGATGAAGGATGGAGCCTTGATTGGAGAATGGATGAGGCAGAGAACATCGTAGGGGATGTGATCTGCTGGGTCGCCCCGCGGAACAGCTACCTGACCCGGCGCATGGCCGACGAAATGGCCCGCCGCTTCTTCCGGGCCGGCCGACTGGCCAAGGCATTCGACGAGGCCCTCAAGCGGGCCGCCTAACAACCCCAACCGGGGCCGGGGAGACCCGGCCCCAGGGAAGGAGAAAGAACGGATGA
>CAZWGY010000110.1:0-6885 GCA_964633575.1 uncultured Desulfobacteraceae bacterium | reverse complement strand
AACCCCAACCGGGGCCGGGGAGACCCGGCCCCAGGGAAGGAGAAAGAACGGATGAGCTGGAAAATTGTGAAGGCTGACGAATACAGCGGAGCCGGGCGGTGGCGGCTCTTGGATGCTGACGGCAATGATATCTACATGCCGACGAAGATCGACGAGCGGCTGACTGACTACCACCCGGTTTGCGGGGCCACAAAGCAGGACGTCGTCCAGAAGACAATCGACTATTTGGAGCTGGCCTGCCTGACAAACAAACGGCTGATTGAGCAGCTCAAAGACAAAAGCAATAACCCGGCGGCGTCGGAAAGGACCAAGCCATGAGCGGAGACAGCAGCTACTACCACTACCGGCCGATCCTGGAAGGGCGGACGTTCCGGAATATCAGCGACGCGGTGGCGGCCACGGGGATAAGCAAATCCGGATTCTTCCGGATGGTCGAAATATGGGTCAGGGACCGGGGGGCCCGGATGGTGATCGATTCTTCCGGAGTCAGGGTCCTGTTCGACGACGCCCCGGACGGGGAGCTAACCACCACCCAGCTCGCCGAAAAGGCAGGGCTGACCACCCGGCGCATCCGGGCCATGGCGCCCAAGCTCGCGGACCAGAGCCTTGCCCGTCAGGGGCCGATCCGGTCCGCCTGGCTGTTCCGGCCCGAGGCCGTCGATATCGTCCTGGCACAAAAAATGAAGCCAGGCACATAGGGGGGACGATGCCATGGGATGGTTGCCGTATTTCAGGATCATGATCCCGCTGGCCATTTTCTGGATATGTTTGGGGCTGTTGTTGAGGTGGGCGGGATGCCCGATTTACCAATAGCAAAGCCCCCCGGCGCGATGCCGGGGGGCTTTGTTTTTAGGCGGTTGTTCGGTTCTTAAGGATTATTTAACTACTGAGTCCGGCGGGGCGTTCTGGTTTTCGCGCCGGCACCGCTTGCAGGTGCCGTCGCGCCCCAGGAAGGTCCCGTGGATCGGGCATCGTTTCCCGCCGCCATCCCGGCGGCCCTGGCGGCGGCCATTGATCCGGGCCGCCTCGGACAACACCAGGCTCTCCCTGATGTCTTTGTTGCAGTGAGGGCATTTCATTTCTCCGTCTCCCAGGCTTTTCCGTATTCGTGTTGTCTGAAAGCATGGGCGATCCCGAGCTGTTGCTTGAGACGGATATACTCCTCGACTTCCATCCCTAAATTTTCGCATATTTCGGAATCTTCCACGCCCAAATCCGTCAGCTTCACAATGAGATCGGACATCAGCTCGACCTGGTGCATCCCCTTGATTCGGTTCATGAGCACGGTCAACTGGACCGCGTCATGGTAGGGCAGGTCCATCTCGACCACGGACACCCGCTCCGCTCCGAGGCGTTTCAACGCCTCATAACGATGATACCCGTCGATGATCCGGTATTTCTTGAGCTTTCGGTCCCAGTTGACCACGATCGGGAAGATGAAGCCATACCGGGATATGCAGTCTTTGAGCAACCCCATCTCGACATCAGGCATCCGATTAGGGTTGTAATCATTGGCCGCCAGGTCATCCATGGCGACCACCTTCTGATCCTTCAGAGCAATGCCATCCATTTGTCCTTCAACCTCCTGATTTTCTCTTCCCGCTTGCCATCGTAAGACGATCGGGAGTTTTCGTAGTCGTTCAGCAACAGTTGCCCCACCTGCTGTCGGTAGGTCCTCTCCGTTTGCTTCTGTTTTTCAAACCGGGTCCGGAACCGTTCCCGGTGCTCCGGCTCCGGGATGTTCTCCAGCAGGAAGTCCCGGAACTCCCGCCAGGTTTTGTAATGCTTCGGCAATGTCTTGTTGTCGAAAACCAGCTTTTCCGCCGCGTACCGGGACGCCGTGGCCACGCCACCGATCCGGCGGCAGAGGGCATTGTAGGTTTCCGGCTCATACCGGGGCAGGTCTTTCAGGCACCGGAATGATTTCTCATGGATCAGGTTGGATATCCGCATGTTTTTGTAGATGGACACGCCGTCCAGCCACATGAGGTCGTACATCCGGTTGTAGGGCAAGTCGAAGTCGTAGATATATTTCCAGACGTCGTAAACCGTCCAGTCATAGATCGGGTAAAACTTCTTGATCTCGCCATCCATCGAGCCCCACTTGATACCATTCCAGCCGGGGTGTTTGGTGACCGCCCGGAAACGGGTCAGGGACTCGTCCGCCCGCAGGCCGATCAGGTGGGCGGCATCGGGGTGTTGCTTTTCGTACCATGGGAAAAACTTATAGAACCGCTTGGGGTACTCGCCATCAATAGCATGAATGGCCAGCGGGTCTTTGTCTCTCATCCACGGCTCGCCAGGCCCCCAGGCATAGAGGAAATATTCCGAGTAGCTGGTGGCGTTGGTCATGTAGCAGGGGACCTGGAACCATGCCGGCTCGACATTCGGATGGTCCATCAGTATCCTGATGACATCAATGGTCGCCTGGTATTCGGCTTCCTGGTCAAGAAAGAAGGCCGTGATTTTCCGGCCTCGTCGGACCGCTTCCTGAAGGCAGAGATGATAGAGCACCCCGCTATCCTTGCCGGATGAAACCGAGACGCTGATCCGGTCAAAGTTGTCGAACAGCATGGCCACCCGTTCCCGTGCCGCGGCAAGGACCGTCTGGTCGAGATAAATTTTAGCGCCTTTCAAAACTGATCACCTCGTTATAGATCGCCATTCGGCGGATGTTTTCCTCAGCCACGAAACGATATATGCCGTGATCCGGCAGCTCGATATGGTCCTGGTCAAAGATCGAATGCTGACGTGCGATCCCGGCGCGGTAGGTGTCGAGGGAGATTTTTAAATCATACCGCCGGTTGCACAGCTTCAACAGGTTGTTGATCCACATTTTCGGCGTATTGTGCTGGTTGAAAACCGTCGTCTTGGCCTCTTTATACCATGCCTCATCGTCCGCCGTCGGTTCGGAAAAGGAAAACCGGACGGAAAGCGGCTCAAGGTCAGAGACGGTATCCGTCAGGAACAGCCCGATATTTTCTGCATCGAGGCGGCAGGTGGATTGCTCACGGTAAAACCATTTCTTCCACTCGGTCTCGATGGCGTAGGAATAGGACACGCCCCACTTTTCGATATTGGCGACATCGTAATGCCACCAGAGCCGCCAGGGCTCGCCGACGAAGGGCGCATTGTCGATACTGACCTTGGGGATGTTGGGCGTCATGGTCTGGAGGTACTCGTTGACCATATCGCAGCGGTTTGATGGCGTGATCATCCGGTTGATCCCGACGACGACGATCATCTCCGGCTCCAGCGCCGGGTACTTTTCCCGGTATTCGAGAAACTCCATATACTCCGCCCCATGACAAGGCGGCGGGGAATAGCCGAATCCGTCACGATATACCACCAATGTCCGCTCCGGCGCATCGGACAGGTCAGCCGTTGCCGTATCTTTAAGGAACTGGACACGGTGCATACCGGACCCCCATTTTCGCGGCGCGGTCGATGAGCACCGCCAGCCGCCACTTGTTCAGCTCCGTCCCCTTGAAAATCTTGCCGTGCCAATGGGCGGCAATAGCGGTCAAGCCCCGCCCCGCGCAGGGGTCCGCCACCCGTTCCGGGTCTTCATGCTTTACGGCGATGGCCGGGGTTTCGCTGTCATCCATGCCCGTAAAATCAAATCGAGGGACATCATGACCGCCCCGAATTAAGAAGCACGGATGCTTTTTGTAGTAGGTAATCGGCCAGACATCGACATGACCAAACCGGGCTTCCATGGCGTCAGCGAACAACGTCAGGTTTTGCCTGCCGGATTCGACATAGCAGACGGTTGGCTCCATCGCGTCGATCCGGTCGAAAAGCGTCGCCACGAACCCAGCAAAGCTGCCGATATAGTACCCGGCTTCCGCCTTGGTGAGGAAGGCGTTGACATTGCCCTGATTCCAGGGCGGGTCCACGTAAACCATATCGGCCCGCATCCATGACGGGAATGCTTTGGTGATGTCAACCACAGCGATGGTTGAACCGCAATTGGCCACCCATGTCTCTCCGGCCTCGATCGGAAACGCCGCGTGTTTGTTCCCATACCTGAATTTCATAACGCCTCCACAAGCGCTCGTTTGTCCTTCACTTTGTTGATCTCATCCTTGAACGCCTCGACGGCATCCCCCTTGGTGTGAAGGGCCGTCATGATCCGGTCCTCGATGCCGCAGGCGCCCACGATGTCGATATAGGTCACCTTCCGCTCCTGACCGATACGGTGGCACCGGTCCTCGGCCTGGAGCCGCTCGGAGTATTTGAAGCTGTTGTTGTAGAAAATGACATAGGCGGCCTCGTTGAGGGTCAGCCCGTGGCCGCCGCAGGATGTGGTCGCCAGGAAAAACCGGGCGCCGTCCCTGAATCTCTGGACGGATCGGTTCCGCTGGCCCTCGCTGAGCTTGCCGTAGAACGGGCAGACCTGGCCGTCACCGTAGCGGGCCGACAACGCGGCCCGGATGCCGGTGATATCGTATTCGTACTTGCACCAGATGATGACCGGCTCAGCGGCCGGGAGATCGTCGATGGTATCCATCAAGGTCTCGATCCGGTGGTGGCGGATGTCGAGGAACAGATCGGCCTCGGTATCGTTCCAGAACCCGCAGGTGATCTGCTGCAATGCGCCGAAAAGGCGGAAGATGGTGATCGAATCCCAGTCCTCGACATCCGCCAGGAGCTTCTCCTTGGCTTCGTCGTAGTAGATCTCCTGGTCGTCGGTGAGCCTGAAATACCGCCGCTCCCATAGCTTGTCGGGCAGGTCGAGGCATTCTTCCTTGGTGACCTGATAGACGTAGGGCTGGATTTTGGCGGCCAGGTACCCCGTGTTGTGGGACCGGACGATGAGCCCCGGATACTTTTCCGAATATTCCAGATGGTTCCGCTCGAACGCATAAAAGGAATTGTACCCGAGAATCCGGGGATGAAGAAACTGGAACTGGGAATAGAGATCGACAACGCCCTGGGACATGGGCGTCCCGGTGAGGAGCAGCCGGTACCGGGCGGGCTCGGCCAGCCGGATGATCCGCCGGGTCCGCATGGCCCGGTGGCCCTTGATGTATGAGGACTCGTCAACAATGACGAAGGTCCTCTCGGTAACCAGGGAATGGACCGCCAGGACGGCCCGGTCGGACGCGGACATGGACTCGATGCCGACGATGTACCACCGGGCCGTCGGCGCCGTGTCGCTCCGGGTTTTCCCGTTGAACATATAAATGGCGTCCGGTGGCTCGGTGGTGTGCTTGAGAATCTCCTGGCGGACGGTCTCCTTGAGACTCACCGGGCAAAACCAGATCGTATGGTCGATTTTGGCCCGCCGCCGGACCGCCAGCTCGATGGCGGCCCGGCTCTTGCCTGTGCCCATCTCCATGAACAACGCCCCGAACCGAATGCCGCCGACCTTTTCGACGGCATCCAGTTGGTGAGACATGAGGGCGGTTTTAAGCAGCATGGGCATGGAATGTTTTCCGGAAAGCCTCGAATTCCCAGGCGTGGATTGCTCGGACGTTATGAACGTCGTGGACAACCCGCCAGGTCCGCTTATATGCTTCCGCTTCCTGGATGCTGTCAAAGATGGCGAGGACTTCGTAGCTGTCCTCATGGACCATGACGGAAACCCCACAAACCGGGTCTTCTTTTGCCGCGTCGATCACGTCGGCGTCTGTGTATTCAACATCTATGTGGTGGTTCATTATTCTCTCCCTTCCAGCGTTTCATCCATGAAGTCCTCGGGGACATCGACATTCTCAGGCACATCCATCGGAGCGGGTTTGCCGTCGTCGGGGCGGCGGGCCGGGGGCTCGTCATCGGCCGGTTCCGGCGATGCCACCAGGGCACGGTCAACGGCGTCGGCGGCCTGGCCCATCAATGCCCGGGCGCCGTCCGATATCCGAAACCCGTTGATCCGGGCGAAGTCGGCCACCTCGTTGTAGTGCTCCGCCGGGACCACGACGTCGGGCTTGTCATAACGGGCCGCCGGGAGGCGTTTGGCGTCGGAGTAGAAATCATCGGGCCGGGTCCAGGAAATGGAAAACCATCCAGCGTATTTCCCGGAAACCCTGGCCTTGATCCACCGGCGGCACTCGGGAATATAGGTGGCGTTGACCGCCTTTTCGCGGGTCCCTGGGTCATGTATCCGGATGATGAAGCCGGCGTTGAGGAGCTTGGCGCCGGCTTCCCCGGCCCGGTCGGCCGGGGTGCCGTTGAACTGGGTGAGCTTCCGGACCCAGGCGCTACCCGTCCAGGTATAGCGGAGCCTGAACCGGACCAGCTCCCGGAAATCCTCGCGCTTTTCCGGGAACCGGATGGAGACCGAATCCTCGGCGGCCGTGATTTCGGCGACGGTTTCGGTGATGGGGTCCGGCGGGCGGACGGTGGCGTCGGCATCGGCGTCGGCTTTCAGCGCCTGGGAGACGGGGTCGGTTGCCTGGACGGCGTGGTGAGCCTGTTGGAGCATCTCCCGAAGGCCGAGGTCCCGGTGGGTGATCCACCAGGCGGCCGATGACTGGCCGAGTATCCAGGTGACGGCGGGCTCGGCCTCGAAGTGGTCGAGCCGCAGGAGACGGGGCCGTTCCTGGCACCGGGCGGCGTACTCCCTGAGATTCTCGACCCGCTCCATCCGGATCTTTTCGGCCCATGGAATCTGCTTTTCGGTCCCGGTCAGCTCCGGTAGCCCCATGGATTCCGCCTGGGCGGCGGCTTCGGCGTTGGCCCGTTCGATGGCCTTATGGCGGCAGGCATCGCACCGCCAGTCCCAGTTTTTGAGTCTCCACTCTCGGGTTCGGCGGGGGCCTTCGATGTGAACCTTGAAGGCCGCGCCGCAATCACAACATGAAACCTGATGCTTAGGCATTGCTCCTCCTATCTGTGGCTGAAGGTTGCCGGTGGTGGCGCCGCCGGGGCGGCGCCGGG
>CAZWGY010000109.1:0-11767 GCA_964633575.1 uncultured Desulfobacteraceae bacterium | reverse complement strand
TAATCTGCGGATAGACCACGCAGGTTTGCCCCTACATTCGAAATCATCCCCGGCATCGTAGGGGCGGACCTGCGTGTCCGCCCTTGTTCTCCGCTCTGGCCCAAACAATGATCATGGCTGGTCCCGTCGAAGGGTGGCTCGCAAGACCGCCAGCATCTCCGCCAGGTCCGACGGAAGGGGGGCTTCGATGGCCAGGGGCTCGCCGGTTTCGGGGTGGGCCAGCCGGAGCCGGTGGGCGTGGAGCATCTGCCGCTTGAGAGACCGGACCGCATCAGCGGCCATCGAGGCGACCCGTCGGTCGGGATGGCGGCGGCCGTAGATCGGGTCGCCCATTACCGGATGGCCAATGGCGCTCAGATGGACCCGGATCTGATGGGTTCGGCCGGTGAGAATCCGGACTCTGAGCAGGGCCGCGCCGGGGTAACGTTCACGAACGGTCCAGCGGCTTTCGGCGGCCCGGCCGCCTGGAACGCCGGCGGCCATCTGCTTCCTGTGGCGAGGGTGCCGGCCCACCGGGAGGGTGATCCGGCCCGATTCGGTCCCGGGCGATCCGTGAACTATGGCGAGGTAAGTCTTTTCCACGGTTCGCCCTTTGAAGGCGGCGGCCAGGCGGGACATGGCCCGCTCGGTTTTGGCCACGATCAGCACGCCGGAAGTGTCTTTGTCGAGCCGGTGTACGATGCCGGGACGGCGCTCGCCCCGGATGCCGGGAAGGTCGGGACAATGATGGAGGATACCGTTGACAAGGGTGCCGTCGGGATGGCCCGGGGCCGGATGGACCACAAGGTCCGGCGGTTTGTTGATGGCAAGCAGGGCGTCGTCTTCGAAGAGGACATCCAAATCCATGGGCTCGGGATCGAACCGGACGGGGGACGGCGGCGGTATTTCTCCCCGGATCGCGTCTCCGGCCTTTAGCCGGTAGCTCGGTTTTTGGGGGGCACCGTTTACCTGAACGTGACCGTCCCGGATGAGGGCGCTGGCCCGGGAGCGGGTGCAGTCGGGGAGATGGTCGGCAATGAGGACATCCAGCCGTTGGCCCACCCCCGCCTCCGCCACCTCGAACGAGAAGGAGCGACCGTTGGTCATGGGCGGACGGGGATGATAGCTATTGGGCCGCTGGCGCTTGCTGGGGGAACAGGGATTCGATCTCGGTGAGAATGGTCTCGTCGTCGGTATCTCGGGCGGTGGAGAGCTCGCTGACCAGAAGGGCTTGAGCGGTGTCGTAGAGCTTTCGCTCCCCAAAGGAGAGGTCCTTGGAGAGCTTCAGGATGAAGAGATCGCGGTAAACCTCGGCTACCTCGAAGAGGGAGCCGGTTTTGATCTTGTCCATATATTCCCGGTAGCGGCGGTTCCACGTCTGATTGTCCATGGTCGCGTCGTCCCGGTTTTTCATAATGTCGTAGATCTTGGGAATGTCCGAGGTTTTGATCACGTCCCGGAGTCCCACCGACTCGACATTGGATGTGGGGATCATGATCACCATCTCATTTTCCATGACCTGCATGATATAGAAGTCATGCTTTTCCCCGTTGATGACCTTGCTTTCGATTGCGCTGATCCGACCGACGCCGTGAGCCGGATAGACCGCCAAGTCACCTACTTTGAACTGTCGGCATTTTTTCCGGTTCACTAGCGATTTTCCTTTTTTTACAGTCATGGTTTCACCAACCCGCATTCCTCCCTGAAAAAGTAGCCGTCCTTTTTCAGAAGCAACACCGTCGGCATTATTTATACCACACCTCCGGGGAACAATCAAATAAAAAAAGGACTGGCGCGGGTTTACCGCGCCAATCCTCTTTTAAATCCGGCAAAACGCCGATATCACGATCTCGGTTACATCAGGAACGGCACCATCAGGAGGGCCACGACGTTGAGGATCTTGATCATCGGGTTGACGGCCGGGCCGGCGGTATCCTTGTAGGGGTCGCCTACGGTGTCGCCGGTGACGGCGGCCTTATGGGCTTCGGAGCCCTTGCCGCCCAGGTGACCGTCTTCGATGTATTTCTTGGCGTTGTCCCAGGCCGCGCCGCCGGTGGTCATGGAGATGGCCACGAAAAGACCGGTGACGATGGAGCCGATAAGGAGTCCGCCGAGGGCCACTTTGCCCAGGAACAGGCCGACGATGACCGGAGCGATGACCGGGAGAAGGGCCGGAACCAGCATCTCCTTGAGGGCGAACTTGGTCACGATGTCGACGCACCGGGCATAATCCGGTTTGGCCGTGCCTTCCATGATCCCGGGGATCTCCCGGAACTGACGACGGACTTCATCGACCACCGCGCCGCCGGCGTTGCCAACCGCCTTCATGGCGATGGAGGCGAACAGGTAGGGCAGCAGGCCGCCGAGGAACAGACCCACGATAACGTTCACGTCGGACAGATCGAACCGGATGGCCTGTTCGGCGCCGTGGAGAACGAATTCCTGCACATAGCAGGCGAACAGCACCAGGGCGGCCAGACCGGCGGAGCCGATGGCGTATCCCTTGGTGACGGCCTTGGTGGTGTTGCCCACCGCGTCCAGCGGATCGGTGACGGCCCGGACGCTCTCGTCCATCTCGGCCATTTCGGCGATCCCGCCGGCATTGTCGGTGATCGGGCCGTAAGCGTCGATGGCGATGACCATACCAGTCATGGAAAGCATGGACATGGCGGCCATGGCGATGCCGTAAAGACCGGCGAAGTTGTACGCCAGCAGGATGGAAATGCAGATCACGATAACCGGGGCGGCGGTGGCCTGCATGGAGACGGCCAGACCGGAGATGATGTTGGTGCCGTGGCCCGTGGTGGACGCATCGGCGATGGCCTTAACCGGTCCGTAGGTCCCGGTGTAGTACTCGGTGATGATCACGATGACCGCCGTGAGCACAAGGCCCACCAGCGTGGAGTAATAAATGTCCATGGGGGTGATGTCGCCCATGCCGGTCATGGCGGCTTTGGCGGCATAGTAGAAAGCGATGGCGGCGATGATGCAGGCGCCGAACATGCCTTTGTACAGCGCGCCCATGATGTACTCGCTCTTGGCGCCCAAACGGACGAAGAAGGTGGCGATGATGGACGCTACGATGGAGATGGCGCCCAGGACCAGGGGGAATTCGGTGGCCATGGGGACATCGGGGAAAAGCAGGTTGCCCATCAGCATGGCGGCGACGGCGGTAACCGCGTAAGTCTCGAAGAGGTCGGCGGCCATGCCGGCGCAGTCGCCGACGTTATCCCCGACGTTGTCGGCGATGGTGGCGGGGTTTCTCGGATCGTCTTCGGGAATGCCGGCTTCGACCTTGCCCACCAGGTCCGCTCCAACGTCGGCGCCCTTGGTGAAGATGCCGCCGCCGAGACGGGCGAAAATGGAGATCAGGCTGCCGCCGAATCCCAGGGCCACCAGGGCGATGACGGATTCACGCACGCCCATGCCGACGCTCTGGATCAGGAACGTATAGTAGCCGGCAACCGCCGTAAGGGCCAGTCCGGCGACCATAAGGCCGGTCACGGTGCCGCCCTTAAAGGCCATGGACAGACCGGAGGGCAGCCCTCCGATACGAGCGGCTTCGGCCGTCCGGACATTGGCGATGACGGAGACCCGCATGCCGATGTATCCGGCCAGGTAGGACGCCGCCGCGCCGATGAGGAAGCCGAAAGCGGTGTAGGACCCCAGCGCCCAGGCGACGATGATGAAAATGACGCCGCCGGCGATGGCGACGCTGATCAACTGACGGTTCAGGTAGGCGATAGCGCCTTCCTGAATGGCCGCCGCGATTTCCTGCATCCGCTCGTTGCCGGCCGGTGCGCTTTTTACCACCTGAGCGAGCAGGATTGCAAAGACGACGCCGAGAACGCCGACCATGGTGCTGTAAAGAGGTACATTGGCCAAAAATGTTTCCATTCTTTTCCCTCCATCTACTTTAGGTTAACAGATCTTTACGGTTGAAAAGGTTCATACTCTCCTTTACCCCGTGGCAAAGGAGACTGACTGCCGCTTCCCGGGACCGTTCGATGATCCGATCCAAGGCTGTCCATTCATCGGAATGGAATTTCCCAAGGACATGGCCGGTCACGCCATTGCCGGTGTCCGGGCGACCGATGCCGATGCGGATTCGGGTGAAATCCCCGTTTCCAAAGGCTTCGATCATGGATTTCAAACCATTGTGTCCGCCGTGACCTCCTTTCTCTTTGATTTTGATTCTTCCGTAAGCAAGGTCGATGTCGTCGTGGATGACGATCATGGCCTTGCTTGAAATTTTAAAGAACCGGGCCACCGCCGATGTTGGCGGGCCGCTTCGGTTCATGTAGGCGAGGGGCTTGGCCAGGATGACTTCCCGGCCCCCGATCCGACCTCGGCCGAAGGAGGCTTCCCATCGGGTTCGGTCCAGGGATATTCCCTCGGTTTCGGCTATCCGGTCGATCGCCATGAACCCGACGTTGTGTCGGGTGGCGTCGTAGCGAGGGCCGGGATTGCCCAGCCCCACCACCAGGGTCGGGTCGCACTCCATGAGTCCGGCTCGTCACCCGTCGGGGGCCTACTCGCCGGCCTCCTCGGTTTCTCCCTCGGCTTCGCCTTCAGCCTCTTCGCCTTCAATCCCTTCTTCTTCCTCGACTTCTTCGGGCAGCTCCTCCCGAGTCGGGCTGGCGACGGCGATCACCGTAAAGTTCACGTCGGCAATCACCTCAACCCCCTCGGGAAGCGTGATCTCTTCCACGTGGATCGAGTCGCCGATCTCCAGCTTCGAGACGTCCACCTCGATGAGGTCGGGGATGTTGGATGGGAGACAGGTAACGTCGAGCTCCCGTCGGATGATCTGGAGGATGCCGCCCTCTTCGACGCCGGGGGCATGACCCACCGCCTCCACGGGCACGCTCACGGAGATCTCCCGGTCCATGGCGATCTCGAGAAAGTCCACATGGACGTAATTCCGGGAGAGCGGATCCACTTGCAGCTCTTTGATCATCACCGGCCGGGGCTTGGTCTGCCCGTTTTGAATCTTCAGGTTCAGCAAGACATGAGCGAGGTTGGTATCCTTGACGGCCGTGTCGAACTCCCGCAATTCAACGGTCAGCGGGATGTTGTCCACCGACGGGCCATACACCACGGCGGGTATGCGGCCAGCGGCGCGCAGTCTGCGGCCCGGCCCTTTTCCGGTTTCCTTCCGGACGGTTGCGTTCAGGTCAATCAGGTCCAAAAATCGTTCCTCCTTAAAGATATCGAAAAAATGTAATGGGGCCGGATTCGGGTCAGACGAACAATGATGTCACCGAATCCCCCCGATGGCTCCGGATGATGGCCTCTCCAACCAGCTCGGCGATGGAGAGGACCTTGATCTTGTTACAGGCGGCGGCGGTTTCCTTCAGCGGCACCGTATCGGTGACCACCAGGGAAGAAAGGGCCGAGGCATCGATCCGGTCCACTGCCGGGCCGGAAAGGACGGCGTGGGAGCACATCCCATGGACTTCGACGGCCCCCTGGGCCACCAGAGCCGAAGCGGCCTCGGTGAGGGTCCCGGCGGTGTCGGTCATGTCGTCCAGAATGATGGCGGTCTTGCCGGCTACATCGCCGATCACCGCCATGGCCTTGGCCTGGTTGGGGGCGTCCCGCCGCTTGTCGATGATGGCCAGCCCAGCGTCGAGCCGCTTGGCAAAGGCCCGGGCCCGTTCCACGCCGCCGGCGTCCGGGGAAATGATCACCAGATTGGCGGGGGTGAAGGTGGCGCGGATGTATTTGAGAAAGACCGGGGTGGCGAAGAGGTTGTCCACCGGGATGTCGAAAAATCCCTGGATCTGCCCGGCGTGGAGGTCCATGGTGATGACCCGGTTGGCGCCGGCAACGGTGATGAGGTTGGCCACGAGCTTGGCGCTCAGGGGAACCCGGGGAGCGACCTTTTTGTCCTGTCTGGCGTAGCCGAAGTAGGGGATAACCGCCGTGACCCGGCTCACCGAGGAGCGCTTGATGGCGTCCAGCATTAACAGCAGCTCAACCAGGTTCCGGTTTACCGGGGCCGACGTGGACTGGATCACGAAGATATCCTTCATCCGGATGTTTTCGTCGATCTCGATCTGGATCTCGCCGTCACTGAAGGTCTTCACCTTCGCGCCGCCCATGGGCATCTCCAGGTAGGAGCAGATCTTCCCGGTCAGGGCGGGGTTCGAATTTCCCGAAAATATGGCAAGGCCGTTCATGATGATCGCCAGTCCGTTCTTTCGGCTTTATTAGGATGTTTGGGGTCCGGTCGATCCGGAATCCCGTGAATTGGCTGGGGCGGGAGGATTCGAACCTCCGAATGCAGGAACCAAAATCCTGTGTCTTACCGCTTGACGACGCCCCAGCAAAATGATCGGCAAACAGGCCGCTTTTCTCTCGGAACCCTTCGGAATCCGTCCGCTATCCCGATAACAGGGTCATGTAAACCGTCCATCGGCCATCCAACCGGAGGACCGCCCCGGCGGCCCGGGCCCTCACCCGGTCCTCGAACAAGCCGAAGACGCATGGCCCGCTGCCGGACATGAGCGCGCCGCCGGCGCCGAGGTCGAGCAACCGCGCTTTGATCTCCCTCACATCGGGGCATAACGATACGGTAACCCCCTCCAGGTCGTTACACAAGTGACGAGCCGTATCAAGCTCCCGACCGTTAAGAGGGTACCATTTAACGGTTTCTCGGCATTTTGTCAATCCTAAATTGAGATTTTTGTAAACGGACTCGGTTGAGACCGGCTGGTGAGGCTGGACGATAACGGTAGGGTAGGGGAAAAGGTCGGCAAAAGGCGTAAGCTGATCGCCGATGCCTCGGGCAATGGCCGGCCGGCCCAGGAAAAAAAATGGGACATCGGCCCCCAGCTCCCGGCCGATCCGGGCGAGCGCCGTCGGTGAAAAGGGGTTTCCGTAACGCCGGTTGAGGGCGGTGAGGACGGCGGCGGCGTCACTGCTGCCGCCGCCGAGGCCGGCGGCCACGGGGATCCGCTTGTCGATGATAATGCCCAGCCGGGCCGGCCGGCCGGCGGCGTCGAAAAACCGCCGGGCGGCCCGGAGGGCCAGGTTCGAGTCGTCCGAGGGGACCTGGGGGTGATCGCACCGGACCCAGGACGAGGTGACGTCGAACCGGAGGGTCAACCGGTCCGCCAGCCCCACCGGGCTCATGAGCGTCACCAGGTCATGGTAGCCGTCGGGACGCCGGCCGGTCACCGCCAGAAAAAGGTTGACCTTGGCCGGAGCCTCGACCTGAAGCGCATCCGGCACCCCGGTGCGATTGCTCACGGAGCCTACTTGATCACCTTGATCACCTGAAACCCCATGTTCTGACGGCGGATGAAGAAGTGGAGGGCCTCGCCGGTATCCACCGCGTCGATGGCCTCCCGGTAGGCCGTTACCGATTCGATGGGCTGGTGATTGATCTCCTTGATCACGTCTCCGGCCCTCAAGCCGGCCTTGGCGCCCTTGCTCCCGGGACTCACCTCGGTGATAATCACTCCGTCGGTTTCCTTGATCTCGAACCGCCGGGCGATCTCCGGGGAGATCCCGGTCACCTGGACCCCGATGACATCTTCGGTCCCCGATTCCGGACCACCGCTCCGGATGGCGATCCGGCCGTCATCCCGCTTGGCGATGGTCACCCGGAAGGTCTTTTCCCGGCCGTCCCGCAGGACCTTGATAGCAGCCTGGTCTCCCACGCCGATGTCGGCGATGATCCGGGTCAGCTCCCGGGTCTCATCGATCCGGGTGCCGTTGACCTCGATGATCACGTCCTTGGGTCGGATGCCGGCCTCGTCGGCCGGATCCCCCTTGAAGACCTCCGTGACCAGAACCCCCCGCTTTTCGTCGATCCCGTAGTAATCGGCGATCTCCGCGGTCAGGTCCTGGATGGCCACGCCCAGCCAGCCCCGGGTCACCTCGCCGTGCTGCTTGAGCTGCTCGAGGATGCTCCGGGCCATGTTCACCGGCACGGCAAAGCCGATCCCCTGTCCTGAAGCGATGATGGCGGTATTGATGCCCACCACTTCGCCGGCCATGTTGAGCAGGGGGCCGCCGGAATTGCCGGGGTTGATGGAAGCGTCGGTCTGGATGAAGTCGTCATAGGGGCCCGAACCGATCACCCGGCCCTTGGCACTGACGATCCCCGCCGTGACCGTATGCTCCAGGCCGAAGGGGCTGCCGATGGCCACCACCCACTGCCCCACCTCCAACTGGTCGGAATCGCCCAGCTTCAACGACGGGAGAGGTTCGTCGGTATCGATCTGGATGAGCGCCAGGTCGGTGTTGGGGTCCCGGCCGACGATCCGGGCCTCGTATTCGCCGCCGGTGTTGAGCTTGACCTTGATCCGGTCGGCGTCCTCGATGACGTGGTTATTGGTGACGATATATCCATCTCCGTCGATGATAAACCCGGAGCCCAGGCTCCGCTGCTTGAAATCCCGCTGGGGACCCTCACCGAAGAACTTCTCGAAGAAGTCCTTGAAGGGGTCGTTTTCACCGCCAAAGGGGCTCTGGAAGTGCCGGAAAACCCGGCCGCCGCCATCCATGTCCTTTTCCGTCCGGATATTGACCACCGCCGGGCTGACCGTCCGGGCCAGCTCAGTGAAGTTGCCGGGGGTCGATTGGGCCGCCTCGGCCCGGTTCCCCGCCAACTGAAGGGCCGGCAATCCGAGTCCGAGGATCAGGGCCGCGACCATCAGCGTCGGGGCGCGTCGGGCCGCTTGGGGAATGGATCGTCCGTTCATCGCGTCTTGGCTCCTTTCCAGGGGCTCTTAGCCCTTTTCCTTAACATATAGCAACCGCAGGTCGTAAAGGATGTGCCGGAGCATGTTTTCCTCGTCCGATGTCAGGTTGCCCCGGGTCTTGTCCTCCAGCATTCCGAGAATGTCGATGGTCTGCCTGGCCAGCGGGAGGTTCCTGGTCTTCCCCCCGGTGCTGGGGTCCTCTATCAGACCGAGCTGGACGTAGGCCGAGGAGTTGAGCGAAAAGATAAAGGTCGAAAAATCGATCTTCGGCATCTGATACCCGGCCTCGGCATCCGTCCCCTTGCCGCCGGAAGCCGGCTCATCGGCGGGTGTCGGGTCCGGCGGCTTCGGATCGGAATCGGTGGCGGCCGCATCCGCGTCGGGGTTGGCAAAGCGGCGACGGTCGGTCACGGTAAATTCTTCCTTGTCTTCGAATTGATCTGACATAACCGGTCTCTTTCTCCCTGGCGGACGGCGGGGTCGAGGGGCTTGCGCCCCGGATTGTCGTAAAGTCTAAAGCTCCACTGGCGTCACGGTCTTGACGAGGGGCAGGGCCCGGAGGGCCTCCACCACGTCGTCCGGAATCGGGGTATCGGTCCGGAGAAAGATGATGTTGTTATCCCCGGCCTCCTCCTGGCCTACCTGCATCCGGTTGATGTTGATGTCGTGCCGGCCCAGGGTCGATCCGATGCTGCCGATGGCCCCCGGCCGGTCGAGGTTGTGGATGATGGCCGAATGACCCTGTGGGATCATCTCCAGCCGGAAATGGTTGATCTTGACCACTCGGGCCTCCGTCTTGCCGAACAGGGTTCCGGCAACCGTGACTTCGCCTTCCCGGGTCACCGACCGGACGCTGATGAGGTTCAGGTAGTCGGGGGCGTCGGAGCTTGAGGTCTCGGTAACCTTGATCCCCCGCTCCTGAGCGATCACGTGGGCGTTGACGAAGTTGACCATTTCCTTGATCTCGGGGGCCAACAGCCCCTTGAGGATCGCCGTGGTGACCGGCGAGAGGTCCAGCCCCTGGAAGTCGCCCTGGTACTCGATCACCACTTCCTGGAGCGGACCCCGGGAGAGCTGAGACAGGAGGCAGCCCAACCGGTCGCCCAGGTGGAGAAACGGCCCCAGCCGGGTCAGCAGCTCGCCGGTGACCGACGGGACGTTGACCGCGTTGGCGATGGTCCCGTTTTTGAGGTAATCGATGATCTGTTTGGCAACGGCAACGGCCACGTTGGTCTGGGCCTCCCGGGTGGATGCCCCCAGATGAGGGGTGCAGACCACGTTGTCCAGCTTGAACAGGGGGGAATCTCCGGGGGGCTCCGTTTCGAAGACGTCGAGGGCCGCTCCGGCCAGCTTTCCCGAAACCAGGGCGTCATAGAGGTCGGCCTCGTTGACAATCCCCCCTCGGGCACAATTGATCACCATGGCCCCGTCCTTCATCTTTCCAAAGGCCTCCGCGTTGAGCATCCCCACGGTGTCCTTGAGCTTGGGGACGTGGATGGTGATATAGTCGGCCCGCTCGTAGAGCTCATCCAGGGTGACGCTCTCGAAACCGGCCTTTTCGATCCGTTCGGGGGTGACAAACGGGTCATGGACGATCACCTGCATTTTCAGGCCCCGGGCCCGGTCCGCCACGATGGCCCCGATCTTCCCGAACCCGATGAGGCCGAGGGTCTTGTTACAGATCTCCCGGCCCTGGAGCTTCTTTTTCTCCCAGAGACCGGCTTTGAGGGTGGAGGTTCCCCGGGGGATGTTCCGGGTCAGGGAGAGCATCATGGCGATGGCATGTTCAGCCGTGGTTACCACATTGCCGCCGGGGGTGTTCATGACCACGATCCCGCGCTTGGTGGCGGCCGGGATGTCCACGTTGTCCAGTCCGATCCCGGCCCGGCCGATGACTTTGAGCTGATCGGCGGCCGCCAGCAGGTCCTCCGTCACCTTGGTGGCGCTCCGGATCACCAGGGCCTGATAACCCCCGATGATCTCCGCCAAAGCCTCCGGCGCCAAACCCGTCTTGACGTCTACCTCAATGCCGCTTTCCTGCTGGAACATCTGAATGCCGATCTCGCCGAGATTGTCGCTGACCAAGACTTTCATAAACTTTCTCCCCGTTAGGTTATGTCGTGCCCGTCTGATTTTCGGAGTGGCACCCCGTCACTGGAATAGTATGCGGATATCATGTTTTTTCAAAACGCCGCCCCGATGGTGCGCTGCCGGGCCAGACCGTCGGGCCGCCGAACAGACCGGGGACCGGCCGCATAAATATCCCAAAAATAGTACGCCCTCCGGCAATGTCAAGCGTTCGACCGTCGGTGGGAGGGAAGGCGGTGGCGGGGCCGGATTGCCCCGCCGGAGGGATCAGAAAACCATCTTTTCGGGGGGACGCCGCTCGGGGACGTAAACCTTGGAGACCTTTCCCTCGTTCCATTCCCGGGTGACGTAGAGATTGCAGTAACAGCTTCCGTACTCGGCCACGTCCGGCTCACGGTAGTCGCAGGGGCAGATGATGTCCCGGTCCGTCTCCCGGTTTCCGGAAGCCAGCCGGCAGGGGCAGGCCATGTAGCCGTATCGCTCCTTGTTGATCAACAGGGCTTCCAGCAGGTCATGGACCCGCTCGGTGTCCGTGCTGAAAAAGTAGCCCTTGGGCTCCTGGGATTTTTTCAGGGTCTGGTAAAGGGTTTCAACGTTCATGGATGCCCAGCGCCTCCTTGATTTCCCGCTCCTTGTTGCCCACGATGACCGTCTCCCCGATGATGATGGTGGGGAAGGTGCAGCGGGGGTTAAACTGCTTGACGTCTTCGATGATCGCCTTGCGCTCGTCTCCCTCCAGCAGATCGACGTCCACGGAGTCATACTGAATGGTGCAGTCGTCCAGCAGTTTCTTGACCGATTTGCAGTGGCTGCACGTGCTCAGGGTATAAACGTGAACCTTGGGGTCCGAATTTTCAGGCATGACATGGATTCCTTTCGGTTAGAGTGAATGGTGGGGCGGCTGACGGTCCGGGTCTTTGCCCTCATTGTTATACACATCTTTTTTACCGCCGGTCATGATCATCATTTGGGTCATTCAGGCT
>CAZWGY010000108.1:0-11791 GCA_964633575.1 uncultured Desulfobacteraceae bacterium | reverse complement strand
ACTGGGTTCCCCGCTTGCTCCGCACCCGGAAACCGATGGCCAGAACCATGTCCAGCGAGTAAAAAGCGACCTTATACTGTTTGCCGTCAGCGGCAGTTGTTAAGTAATCCTTAACAACTGAATCTTGCTCTAATTCTCTTTCTTTCAATATGTTAGAGACGTGTATACTGATGTTCGGCACGGAGGTGTCAAAAAGCTCGGCGATCTGATTCTGGTTCATCCAGATCGTTCCGTCTCTGGCATATAAGGAGACTGAAGCCTTGCCGTCAACCGTGTTGTAAATAATAATATTCTTTTTGTCGCTACTCATTATCCTTTCCCCTCAACGATTTTATTCCTTTATCCGTCAGGCTGTGGAGTTGGTAGTCCAACCGGTCAATTTCACGCTCCAGCGCGGCAGTCTCTCCGCCTCGGTAACATACTGATTTACATGCTTAAATCTCAGGATATCGGTCATCCGCCGTTGCCGCCGATCACCGTGCTTCGAATCCGCCAGAGGATGCCGAAGAGGAAGGCCACCGCGCCCCAGAAGAGGGCCAGGCGTTTTTGATGATAGAGGTACTCCAGCCAGGTCGGGGTCAAGACCGCCTCGTACTCCCACGGCCCGGCCCGGACATCGGTCACCGGGCCCTCGAACCGGACGGTGAACGCTTCTTCGGAAGGTTCGATTTCCAGCCGCCGACACTGCCGGATCTTCCCGAGCAAAACGCCGTCACCCGTTTGCAGCACTGTTTCCCGGCCGGTGGCGGGAAGCTCCACCCTGCCGGCGGTCACCCCGGAGGCCCTTTCGCCGTTGGTTCCCCGGTCATCGGCGAAGCTGAGGGATTCGGCCACCATCCTACTCAGCCGGAAGGGACGAACTCCGGTCATGGACAGCCGGACCGGATCGGCCACGACATCGACGGTCTTCAATGTCAGGGTTTCCGGAACTTCCAGATCGACTTCCGCCTCGATCCGCCGGCTGCCCGTATCCAGATCCAGCCGGGCCTGCCGGACAAAGAGCTCCACCGTCATCGGCGGCCCTCGAACCCAGAGATCGACCCCCGTCTCCCGGAAGGCCATCGAGACCGTCGCCCCGGAGGGCAGCGCCAGCCGGCTGATGTTGATGTCCGAGCCGTCGAGTTCGAGGGCCATTGCCGAGCCCTCCGTCGGCCGGGCATCCCGGACCGACGGCAGACCCGGCGCTTCCAGAGCGGCCAGGTTGTCGAGATAAATCCGGTCGGCCACAAAGGGGTGATTGGCGGAATGGGGCTCGGCCAGAGTGACTTCGAGCTTCCGGGTGGTCACTTCGGCCGCGACCTGTGCATGGGGCCGGTGGACGGTCCAGGCCACCCCCACCAGCAACAGGCAGGCGGCCAGGATCAGCAGGGTCCATGCCGGCCGGCTCCGCCGGCGGTGGGCCGCGATGAGCCGGGCGGACACCTCGGCCCATTCAAGGTCCGCCTGAGCGCCCGTCAGGTCGTCGTCATCCAGGAGCCGGCGAGCGGCCCGGTTGACCCGCCGGTCACCGGCTTCCCGGAGCGCTTCCACTGTCCGCCCGTTCATCATCCACCTCCGCCGTACAACCGGACCGTCCGCTTGAACCAGAGCTTGCCCGCCGCCTGTCGGCCGGCCACCTCCACGCGGATGGTCCCCCCATCCTCAAGTGCGACGGGGATATCAATGGGCCGTCCGGCCCGGTACTCGTCACGAGGAGCGTCCCGCCAAATCCCCGATTGTGCCGAGCTTCGATCTCCTTCGGCCGGATATTGCCGCCATCGGACCGACGTGAGATCCACCCCCGCCCGAAACGTCACTTTACGGTCTGTCGTCGAGGCCGAAGCGTCCCCGGTTCGGACCCGGACCGGCACATAGACCGGTCCGTCGGGCCCTTCCCGCCAACCGTAGATCCCCACTTTGCCGGGAGAAAGCCGGAGGGGCCACAGCACATCGCCCACGGGCCAGTCGAGGTGACCGCCCGGCTTCAGGACCGCATCCATCTGATATCGGCTCCGGGGATCCATCCCCACGGCCCGGATCCGGACGGGCCGGTCGGACAAGACCGGGCAGTCAACCCGGATCGTCGTCTTCGAAGCCAAAGGAAAGCTCAGGTCCCCGTCGGTAAACCCGGCCAGGTCAATGCCCACCGGCACCGGTCCTTGAGCGAATACGCCCTCACAACGGCCATCCCGATTCTGGTATCCGGTCGGCCCGGGTGCCGGGATCAAATCCGGATCACAGGGCTGAGCTCCAAGCGTTGCCGTCCAGAGGACCAGGAGCAGGCCGGACAGGAGGCCACTCCAGCGGGACCCCGTTCGTCGTCGAGCTGTATTTTCCATCCTCGTTCTCTCCGGGATTCCGGGGTCATGTCACCAATCGGCGGTGCCTTTACATGGTCGTGACATTGTGTCATAACCAAGCCGGGATGGCGGCCGTGTGCCGGCATCTCCCCATACCAACCCATTATCTTGGAAAGACAACGCCATGACCCGGGAAAACGATATCGTGCTTATTTATATGGAGGACACCCCCACCCTGTTTGCCAGAATCGAGGACATCGGGCCGGATGTCAAGCCGAATTGGTTTCAGGTCACGCTTCTCCTGCTCCAGGTCCCCCTTCAGGTGGTCACCTGGATTCTCCGGGAACCTTACATCAACGGAGAACCCTTTACCATGGGCGGCCGTGCCATGCGCCTGGAGCGGGTGGATGCCCCGATCCCGAAAGAGCGGAGATCGGAGACGGACGGGGATGCCCCGGCATCGGAGCTATCCGACCCCCCGGACGATGATGATGCCCCGGCCTCGACGGGCAAGGTCATCTCCCTGTCGGACCTCAAAAAGCGGTAGGCGCCGTGCGGACTGAGCTGTTCATCGGGACCGTCCGCCTGGCCAACCGAACGGTCCTCGCCCCTCTGGCCGGGATCACCGATCTTCCGCTGCGGCTCCTGGCCAGGGAAAGGGGAGCGGCGCTGGTTTACACCGAAATGGTCAGCGCCAATGGACTGCTGCACGAATCGGCCAAAACCGGGCGACTTCTGGACAGCCACCCGTCCGAACGGCCCCTGGCCGCTCAGATCTTCGGCGCCGACCCGGAGATCGTAGCCGATGCCGCTCGGATGGTGGCCGACACCGGAGCGGACATCATCGACATCAACTTCGGCTGCTCGGTGAAAAAGATCGTCAAAACCGGTTCCGGCGTGGCCTTGATGAAAGATCCCGGCCGAGCCGCCCGGCTCCTGGAAGCGGTTCGCCGGGCCGTCTCCATCCCCCTGACGATCAAGCTCCGTAGCGGATGGGACCCGTCGGGCGACCAGGCTCTGGCCATCGCCCGGATCGCGGCCGACGCCGGCGTCGATGCCATCGCGCTCCACCCCCGAACCGCTCGCCAGGGGTTTTCCGGCTCCGCGGACTGGTCGCTCATCGCCCGGCTCAAAAGGGCTGTCGCCGTCCCGGTCATCGGCAACGGGGACGTGACGGCTCCGGCCGACGCCATCCGGATGCGGGAAATCACCGGCTGTGACGCGGTGATGATCGGCCGGGCGGCCGCCGGCTCGCCCTGGATCTTTTCCCAGGTCCTCGAACTGGCCGACGGGCGGCCCCCGTCTCCCGTGACAACCGAGGATCGCCGGGCGGTGATGCACCGATATCTCGATGCCGCCGTGGACCGCATGGGCGAGGCCGTCGCCTGCCGGATGATGCGGAGCCGGCTGGGCTGGTTCGTTAAAGGGCTGCCCCATGCCGCCACTTTCCGTGAATCGATCAAGCATCTGTCGAGCCACGCCGAGGCGGCGGCCCGGATCGACCGCTATCTGACATCGGCGTCCTCGGAGTAGTCGGCCGCCACCGTCGTGGTGATCCCGCCCCGGGCGGTAAACTCACCGGTCACCGTCATCCGCCGGGGCGCCAGCACACCGACCAGGTCGTCCAGAATCCGGTTGACCAGGTGCTCGTAGAAGATCCCCACGTTCCGGTACTGGAGCAGGTAATACTTGAGGGACTTCAGCTCGATGATCTGGTCGCCGGGCACATATCGGATCGTGATCGCCCCGAAATCCGGCAGCCCGGTCATCGGACAGACCGAGGTGAACTCGGGATGGGTGATGGTCACATCGATTGCCCGCCCCCGGTATCCGTAGTCGATGGGCGTAAGCCCGTCGGGGGTCACGGTATCGGGGGATGCCACCGGATAGGGCGTCTGGGTCGTTTCCACTGCCGTCATGCTGTTTTCCTCCGAATACGGTTTCACTTGACACCTCACAAGGACACCACTATTATACGGATTTGTTCAGAAAAGCAATCCCAGCGGCAACTGCTCAAACCGGATCAAACCAGGACATCGCCATGAAGGCCATCGACATCACGCTGACTCCGATATCCGCAATGGGCCGATTCGTTCTCTTTCTCATCGAGGAGATGGGGCGACTGGCGATATTCTTTTTCCACGGGCTCATCCTGATCTTCAGGTATCCCTTTCAGATCCTGAAAACCCTGGAGCAGATCCACATCATCGGCGCCAAATCGGTCTTTGTCATCGCCCTCACCGGCGCCTTCACCGGGATGGTCCTGGGCCTTCAAGGCTATTACACCCTGGTCCAGTTCGGCTCCGAAGGGATGCTCGGGCCGGCCGTGGGCCTCACGCTCATCCGGGAGCTGGGTCCGGTCTTCGCGGCCATCATGATCACGGCCCGAGCCGGGTCGGCCATGGCCGCCGAAGTCGGCATCATGCGGATTTCGGAGCAGATCGACGCCCTGGAGACCATGGGGATCAACCCCGTCCGGTTTCTCTTCAGCCCCCGGCTGGCGGCCGCCCTGATCAGCTTCCCGTTGTTGACCTCGATCTTCGACGTGGTGGGGATCTTCGGCGGCTTTCTCACCGGCTCGGTCCTTTTGGGGATCAACTCCGGGGTCTATTTTTCTCACATGACATCGAGCATCGTAATGGCCGACATCACCGGCGGCTACATCAAGTCAATCGTCTTCGGGGCCCTGATCACCACCATCTGCTGCTATCAGGGCTACTACACCCACACCCGCCGGAACGGCTTCGGCGCCAAAGGGGTGGGGCAGGCGACCACCTCGGCCGTGGTCTTCTCATCCGTAACGGTACTGGTGATTGATTACGTGATCACTTCATTTCTGCTCTGACGCCATGACCGAGCCTCTCATTCAACTGGAAAACGTCCGGAAGGCCTTCGGCGACAACAAGGTCCTCGACGGGGTCGATCTGTCCATTTACGAAGGGGAGATCACCGCCATCATCGGGAAGAGCGGCGGGGGCAAAAGCGTCCTGCTCAAGCACATCATCGGGCTGCTGAAGCATGATTCAGGCCACATCCACTTTGAGGGCAAGGCTCTGTCGGCGATGAAAAAGGCCGAGCAACGGGCTCTTAAGCGCCGCTTCAGCTACATGTTCCAGGGATCGGCACTCTTCGATTCCATGACCGTGTTCGAAAACGTGGCCCTGCCGTTGGTGGAAAAGACATCGATGGGCAAGCGGGAGATCCGTGAGAAGGTCCGGGGCCTGCTCGATCAGCTCGACCTGAGCGACATCAACCTAAAATATCCGTCCCAGCTTTCCGGGGGGATGAAAAAGCGGGTCGCCCTGGCCCGGGCCCTGATCACCGACCCGAAGATCGTCCTCTTTGACGAGCCCACCACCGGCCTCGACCCGATCCGGAAAAACGCCGTCCACAGCATGATCTCCGACTACCAGAAACAATACGGGTTCACCGGGGTCATTGTCAGCCACGAGCTCCCGGACATCTTTTATATCTCCCAGCGGATCGCCATGCTCTACGAGGGACGGATCATCTTCGAAGGCAGCCCCGAAGCGATCAACGAATCGCCCGATCCCGCCGTTCAGCAGTTCGTCCACGGGATGGAAAGCCGGCACGATGAGCTCACCGGCCTTGCCCCCCGGTTTCAGGGGGAACGCCGCTACCGGGAGGAAATCGCCCGGCTGCGGCGGCACCAGGACTCTTTTTCGGTGATTCTCCTCAGCGTGGAAAGCCACAACCCGGCCAACATGGATCTGAAATACTGGGCCGACCAGTCGGCCCTGAAGAGCTTTTCCACCCAGATGCGGAAGCATCTCCGGGTCACCGACATCTGCTCGCGCTACGGGCTCAACAAAATCATGATCATTCTCCCCAACACCACCTTCGACCAGGCCCAGGAGGTCTGCGACAAGCTTGCCGGCGAGATGAGTTGCGGGCGGGAGGATTTGGACAATCCCCCGGACGTCGGCACCTGCTTCACCGTCACGGCCGGGATCGCCGAAGCCCAGACCGACTCTTCATTAGAGCAGGTCATCACCCGGGCCGAAAGCAGTCGCCATGAATTCTACGAGTTTCGAATCCAGTAACGGGAGGCGAAAATGAACAAATCGAAGATCGAGATCTCCGTCGGGATCTTCGTGCTGCTGGGCCTGATCGGCCTGGGGTATCTGACCATCAAGCTCGGCCGGATGGAGTGGATCGGTGACAACTATTACTCCGTCACGGCCCGCTTTACTTCCGTCTCCGGCCTGACCAGCGGGGCTCAGGTGGAGATTGCCGGGGTCCAGGTGGGCAAGGTCGCCGCCATCTCCCTTGACCCGAACATCAAGGTGGCGGTGGTGGACATGAAAATCAATCACGACGTCAGCCTCTCGGAAGACGTCATCGCCTCGATCAAGACATCGGGACTCATCGGCGACAAATATGTCAGCCTGACCCCGGGGGGGGCTGAACAGACCATCGCTCCCGGGGGCACCATTATCGAAACCGAATCAGCGGTGGACATCGAATCATTGATCAGTAAATACGTCTTCGGCGGCGTGGAATAGCCGGCCGGAGATCCGGAATCGAAAGGAGCGCCCATGAAACGACTTATCCTCATCCTCATTATAATCCTGATGGCAATCCCTCCGGCCATGTCGGCCTCAAGCGAACCCCAGGAGCCCCTGGCGGCCCTCCGCGGCCCCATTGACCAGGTGATTTCCATTCTCAAAGACCCGGAGCTCAAAAGCCCCGAGAAGGAGGACGAGCAGCGCCAGGCCATTGTCAAGGTAGTCGAAAAGATCTTCGACTTCGAGAAAATCTCCAAGCTGGCCCTCGGACGGTTCCGGCGGACCTTCAACGATCAGGAGATGGAGCGTTATACCGAGCTGTTCACCGACCTGCTCATCGACACCTATCTCAACCAGGTCCAGAAAGAATTTCAAAACGATGAAGTGACCTACCTGGAGCAGATGTATCACCCATCGGATTCTGAACGGGCCATGGTCAAAACCCTCATTCAGCGGAAGAATACTGATATTCCGATTGATTACAGCATGTATATCACCGATGGGAAATGGCGGATTTACGACGTCAAGGTCGAAGGGGTGAGTCTGGTCAAAAACTACCGGACCCAGTTCGAAAAGATCCTGCTCCAGAAGTCGCCGGACGCCCTCATTGAAAAGCTGGAGAAAAAGGGGATCGACTCCCAGATCAAAACGAGCGGCTGATCATGCGACGCGCCATTCTGATTTCCGTTTCCCTGGCGGCGGCCCTCGCGCTGAACAGCCTTCTCTGCCCGGCGTCATCGTCGGCCGCTGATGACGCTGAATTCGAGGATTTCCTGGCGGACGACTTCCCCGGCGAGGGAGCGTCCGGGGACGGCGAAGCGACGGTGGCCGACCCGCTCTATTACTGGAACCTGGCCATGTTCCACGTCAACGACAAGCTCTATTTCTGGGCTCTGAAGCCGATCTCCCGGGGCTACCGGACGGTGGTCCCCGAACTGGCGCGGGTGGGGGTCAAGAATTTTTTCACCAACCTCGGCGCCCCCATCCGGACCGTCAACTGCCTTCTCCAGGGCAAGAGCGAGTCGGCTGGCGCGGAGGTGGCCCGGTTTATGGTCAACACCGTGGTGGGGGGGCTCGGATTCGTCGATGTGGCCAGCCGGTACCCTGAGCTGGCCCTGGCCGACGAGGACCTCGGGCAGACCTTGGGCGTTTACGGGATCGGGGACGGGATTTATCTCGTCTGGCCGGTGCTCGGGCCGTCCACTCTCCGGGACTCGGTGGGAGACTTCGGCGACCGGTTCATCGACCCGCTCTCCTACGTGGAGCCCATAGAGGCGTCCATCGGGGTCACCAGCCTCGATACCATTAACTCCACGTCCTTTCGGATCGGGGATTACGAAGCCCTCAAGAGCGCCGCCCTTGTCCCCTATGACGCCATCCGGGACGCCTACCTCCAGAACCGCCGAAAAAAGATCCAGGAATAACCGTCAAGATCCTCGGACCCGCCGCCGCCTTCCCTCGGCGGCGGACGGGCCGGAGCCGCCGTTCACCGGGTCCCCGGCGTTTTCGGAAAATAATCATCCCCCCGTCAAATGAATTTCCATTCATTTTCCTTGTCGCCCTTCAAACCGATCCCCCGGCACGACTAACCCATTTTCGGCCTACAGCCTAACCTGCTACCATACTGAGGATTTCCGATCCGGCAGGTCCATCGGCCCCGGATGACGTTTTCCCTTGACACCCGGATACGGCCTCTGATAAATGAATGAATGTTCATTCATTATTGAGTCAACCTTAACCATTCAGGAGGTAGCCATGGTCAGAAAGACTAAACAAGCCGCCGTCATCGGCTCCGGCGTGATGGGCGGAGGGATTGCCGCCCTTCTCGCTTCGGCCGGAATCCGGACGCTTTTGCTCGACATCGTCCCCTTTGACCTCAAAGACGACGAAAAGACGGACCCGAAGGCCCGGAACCGGATCGTCAAGGCCGGTCTCAACGCGGTTCTCAAGGCCAACCCGCCGTTGCTGATGCACCCGAAGGACGCCGACCGGATCGAGATCGGCAACACCGAGGACGACTTTGAGCGCCTCGCCGAGTCTGACTGGATCATCGAGGTGGTGGTGGAGAACCTCAAGATCAAACAGGATCTCCTCAAGCGGATCGAAGGGGTCCGGAAGGAGACCGCCATCGTCTCCACCAACACCTCCGGAATTCCGCTCAAGGCCATGTCCGAGGGGCTGAGCGAGGGGTTCAGGCAGCACTTCATGGGGACTCACTTTTTCAATCCGGTCCGGTACATGAAGCTTCTGGAGCTGATCCCCGGCGAGGATACCCAGCCCGAGATCCTCGATTTCATATCTGATTTCGGCGAGCGGATTCTCGGCAAGGGGATCGTCTGGGCCAAGGACACCCCCAATTTCGTGGGCAACCGGATCGGGGTTCAGGGGATTGTCAAGGCCATGCAGGTGATGATCGAAGACGACCTGACCATTCCCGAGGTGGACGCCCTTTTCGGCCCCGCCATGGGCCGGCCAAAGACGGCCATGTTCAAGACATCCGACCTGGTCGGACTCGACACCATGGCTCACGTGGCCGACAACACCTACAACCTGGTCCAGGATGACGAGCAGCGGGAGAGCTTCAAGGTCCCCGATTTCGTCAACCGGATGATCGAAAAAAAGCTTCTGGGGAAAAAGGCCAAGGCCGGATTCTACAAGACCGACCTGACCCCCGAATGGAAGAAGATCCGGAAGGTGATCAACCCGGAAACCCTGGAATACGAGACTTACGAGTCTCCCGAGTTTCCCTGCCTGAAGGCGGCCAAGGGGGCCAAGACCCTCCCGGAAAAGATGAAGGCGGTGGTTTACGGCGACGACAAGGGGGCCCGGTTTGCCTGGAAGGTGACCGCATCCTGGCTGATCTACGCGGCCAACCGGATTCCCGAGATCTCCGATACCATCGTGGACATCGATAACGCCATGAAATGGGGCTACAACTTTGAGATGGGCCCCTTCGAGACCTGGGATGCCATCGGGGTGGCCGAGTCGGTCCGGAAAATGGAGGCCGACGGCTACACCGTGCCCGCTTCGGTCAAACAGATGATCGACGCCGGACACGAAACCTTTTACAAAATCGAAAACGGGCGGGTGCTTTACTACGATCTCGTGGCCGGAACCTACCGGGAACGGGTGGTCAGCGACAAGATCGTCTCCCTGTCCGCTCTGAAGGCCGCCGGCAAGGTGGTCCAATCGAATCGGTCCGCATCCCTGATCGACCTGGGTGACGGCGTCTTCTGCTGTGAGTTTCACACGAAGATGAACGCCATCAACAAGGAAATCGTCGATTTCATGGGAGAAATTACCGAATACGTCGACCGGAACGGCGTGGGGCTGGTCATCGGCAACCAGGCCGGGGGGATGCCCGGCGCCTTTTCCGCCGGGGGCGACCTCTTTTACATGGGATCGCTTGCCAAGGAAGGGAAATTTTCCGAGATCGACGCCTTTTTGAAGCAGGCTCAAAACGGGATGCAGGCGACTCGGTATGCGGCCTTCCCGGTGGTGGCCGCGCCCTATGGGATGACCCTGGGCGGCGGCTGCGAGGTCTGCCTGGGGACCGCCGACAAGATCGTGGCCCATGCCGACCTTTTCATGGGGCTGGTGGAGATCGGAGTCGGCCTCCTGCCGGCCGGCGGCGGATGCCTCAACCTCTGGAAAAAATTCATCAGCACGGTTCCCGCCGCGGTCACCGATTACGATCTGGCCAAGTTTTTCGTTCCCACCTTCATGAACATCGCCATGGCCAAGGTCTCTTCCTCGGCCGCCGACGCCCGGGCCAACGGCTTCCTTGGACCGAACGACCGGATCGTCTTCAACCGGGATTATCTCATCGGCGAGGCCAAAAAAGAGGTCCTGAAGATGGTGGAAGACGGGTACGCCCCGCCGGTCCAGCGGAAGGTCCGGGTCTTCGGGGAAGCGGCCCAGGGGATGATCAACACCGAGCTCCACAACATGCGATCCGGGAAATTCATCAGCGATTACGACCTCTTCCTGGCCAAACGGATCGCTTACGTGATCAGCGGCGGAGATGCCCGGACCGGGAGCGAGGTTCCCGAGGAGGCGATCCTCACCCTCGAGCGGGAGGCCTTCATCGACTTCTGGAAAGAGGAGAAGACCCAGGCCCGGGTGGAGCACATGCTCAAAACCGGCAAGCCGCTTCGCAACTAAATCCCCACCGGCCGGCCCGCCGCCGAAAGGCCGGGCCGGCCGTTAGATATCAAGGAGGAAATCGATCATGAGAGATGCCTATATCGTCACCTCGATCCGGACCCCCGGCTGTCGCCGGGCCAAAGGGGCCCTAAAAGACACCCGGCCCGAAGACCTGCTGACGTTTATTCTGAACCAGGCGGTCGAGCGGACCGCCAATCTCGACAAAGCCGACGTCGATGACGTGATGATCGGCTGCTCCTTTCCCGAAGCGGAACAGGGGCTCAACATCGGCCGGATCGCCACTCAGATCGCCGGGTTCCCGGAGACCGTCTCCGGAGCCACCGTGAACCGGTTCTGCGCCTCCGGGCTGGAGGCCATCGCCCAGTCGGCCATGCGAGTGATGTCCGGATGGTCGGAGATCGCCATCGGCGGCGGGGTGGAATCCATGACCTACGTGCCCATGGGCGGAAATCTCCCCCGCCCTCATCCCGAACACTCCAAGCAACACGCCGACCTCTACACGTCCATGGGGATCACGGCCGAAAACGTTGCTCAACGCTACGGAATCAACCGGGAGGATCAGGACGAATTCGCCTACCAGTCCCAGATGAAAGCCACCCGGGCCATGGAGGGAAAGCTCTTCACGGAGCTGATTCCCACTCCGGCCGTCCGGTTTGCCGAACGGGAAAACGGGGTCCCGGTCAAGGAGACCTTCACCATCGACCACGACGACGGAATCCGGCCCACGACCACCCGGGAGGGCCTGGCTAAGCTCAACCCGGTCTTTGCCGCCGGCGGATCGGTGACCGCCGGAAACTCTTCCCAGACCACCGACGG
>CAZWGY010000107.1:10614-11865 GCA_964633575.1 uncultured Desulfobacteraceae bacterium | reverse complement strand
GAGGCGATCGACCACCTTTTTCAGACGATGATTCAGCCGGCGGCGGACCGTTTCGGTCCGGAACGCCAGCCATTCGGTGAGCATCTCCAGAAGCCCCTTGACCTGGGGCTTGCCGTTGGTGCCGATGACGTTCAGGTTGACCCGGTAGGTCCGTTCGAGGTCGGTGGTGGCGAAGAGATGGGCCATGAGGGCCGAGACATCCACCCGGTTGGACCGGGGAACGATCACCAGCCGGATGGGCTCCTCGTGGTCCGACTCATCCCGGAGATCGGTTACCAGGGGGAGCTTTTTAGCGGTCATCTGCCCGGCGATCTGCTCGAGTATCTTGGCCCCCGAGACCTGATGGGGCAGCGCGGTGATCACGATATCCCCGTTTTCCCGGTGGTAGATCGCCCGCATCCGGATCGACCCGCTCCCGGTCCGGTAAGCCTCGAGGAGCTCCTCCGGCGACGTGATGATCTCGGCGGGGGTGGGGTAGTCCGGTCCGGGCAGGAGCCGGCAAATATCTTCCAGGTCGGCGTCCGGATGGTCCAGGAGGTGGATGCAGGCCGCAGCCACCTCCCGGAGGTTGTGCGGCGGAATATCCGTGGCCATCCCCACGGCGATCCCGGTGGTGCCGTTGAGCAAGACGTGGGGAAGACGGGCCGGGAGAACGACCGGCTCGTCCAGGGTCCCGTCGAAGTTGGGGCCCCAATCCACCGTCCCGTCCTTGAGCTCGCCCAGGAGCAGCTCGGCAAAGGCCGACAGGCGGGCCTCGGTGTAGCGCATGGCGGCAAAGGATTTGGGGTCGTCCGGAGCCCCCCAGTTGCCCTGACCGTCAACCAGGGGATACCGGTAGGTGAAGGGCTGGGCCATCAGGACCATGGCCTCGTAGCAGGCGGTGTCGCCGTGAGGGTGGAACTTCCCGAGGACGTCGCCGACGGTCCGGGCCGACTTCTTGTACTTGGCCGTGGCCTTCAAACCCAGCTCGGACATGGCGTAGATGATCCGCCGCTGGACCGGCTTGAGCCCGTCGCCCACGTGAGGCAGGGCCCGGTCGAGGATCACGTACATGGCATATTCGAGATACGCCCGCTCGGTGTAATCCCGGAGCGGCAGCTCTTCGATGCCGTCCGGGGGGATGGTAATCGGTTCGCTCATCCAAAAACCTCAAATGGTGAATGGTGCCTGGTGAATGGTGGCTTGTGGCGGGAGCGTTGCCCCCGCCCCCGCCTGACCCGCTCGTGGGGCTCAACCCGTCCCTTGAGTCCC
>CAZWGY010000107.1:0-10514 GCA_964633575.1 uncultured Desulfobacteraceae bacterium | reverse complement strand
TGAAAGTCCGTGAAAGTCCCTATTGCATGCGGCGCTCCCGGAGGCGCCTAAACCCCGATTTCGGCCAGGTCGCCCTTGGCCTCCAGCCAGGCCCGGCGGTCGGCGGACCGTTTTTTGGCCAGGAGCATGTCCATGAGGCCCTCGGTCTCCCCCTCGGCCGCCAGGGTCAGGCGGACCAGGCGGCGGGTGTCCGGGGCCATGGTGGTCTCCCGGAGCTGCAAGGGGCTCATTTCGCCGAGCCCCTTGAACCGCTGGACATTGATCCGGCCGTTGCCCTTGCTCCGGCGAATCCGTTTGATGATCTCTTCCTTTTCCGACTCGTCCAGGGCGTAGTGGACCGTCTTGCCCACGTCGATCCGGTAGAGCGGCGGCATGGCCACGTAAACGTGGCCGGACCGGACCAACGGGCGGAAATGGCGCATAAAGAGAGCGCAGAGGAGCGCGCCGATGTGAAGGCCGTCTGAGTCGGCGTCGGCGAGGATGCAGACCTTTCCGTACCGAAGGCCGCCCAGGTCGGCCGCGCCGGGGTCCACTCCGATGGCCACCGCGATGTCGTGGATTTCCTTGGAGCCCAGGACGGTGGCGGAGTCGGACTCCCAGGTGTTTAAAATTTTGCCCCTGAGCGGCATGATCGCCTGGAAGGACCGGTCCCGGGCCTGCTTGGCCGACCCGCCGGCCGAATCCCCCTCCACGAGGAAGAGCTCCGACCGGGCCGGGTCCTGGGAGACGCAGTCGGCGAGCTTGCCGGGAAGGGCCGGGCCGGCCGTGACTTTTTTCCGAGCCACCTTCCGCCCGGCCTTCAGCCGCTTCTGAGCGCTTTCAATGGCCAGCTCGGCGATCCGCTCCCCGGCCTCGGTGTGCCGGTTGAGCCAGAGGGAAAAGGCGTCCTTGACGTGGCCCGAGACAAAGGCCGCGCAGGCCCGGGAGCCCAGCCGCTCCTTGGTCTGGCCGGAAAACTGAGGGTCCTGCATCTTGACCGACAGGACATAGGCGCACCGCTCCCAGACGTCCTCGGGAGCGAGCTTGACCCCCCGGGGCAAGAGGCTCCGGAATTCGCAGAACTCCCGGATGGAGGCCAACAGGCCGCTCCGGAAGCCGTTGACATGGGTTCCGCCCTGGGGGGTGGGGATCAGGTTGACGTAGCTTTCAGCCACCCCCTCGCCGCCATCGGACAGCCAGGCCACCGACCAGCTCACCGTCTCCGCCTCGCCGTCGAAATCGCCGGTAAACGGCGGGGACGGGACGATGGCCACGTCGGCCAGCCGTTCGGCCAGATAGTCCTTGAGCCCCGCCTCGAAGTGCCATTCCTCGACCTCGCCGGTCCGGGCATCCCTAAAGCGGACCCGGAGGCCCGGGCAGAGGACCGCCTTGGCCCGGAGGACGTGGCGAAGCCGGGGGACGGAAAACCGGGGGGCGTCGAAATACTGAGGGTCGGGCCAGAACCGGATGGCCGTCCCGGTGTTCTTCCGGCCCACCGTGCCCACGGTCTCGAGCTCCCCGGTCTTCTCCCCGCCGCCAAAGGCGATCCGGTAACGCTTGCCGTCCCGCCGGATCTCCAGCTCGAGCCGGGATGACAGGGCGTTGACCACCGAGACCCCCACCCCGTGGAGGCCTCCGGAAAACCGGTAGCTCTTGTCGGAAAACTTGGCTCCGGCATGGAGCCGGGTCATAATCAGTTCGACGCCGGGAACCCCTTCACCGGGATGGATGTCAACGGGCATCCCCCGCCCGTCATCGGTCACTTCGAGGGAGTCGTCCGGATGGAGAGTGACCTCGATCCGGCCGGCAAACCCGGCGATAGCCTCATCGACGCTGTTGTCAATGACCTCCTGGGCCAGGTGATTGGGCCGGGTCGTGTCGGTGTACATCCCCGGCCGGCGCCGGACCGGCGCCAGCCCCCGGAGCACCTCGATGGACTCGGCGGTGTAATCAGATGTGATCTTCATGGGCTTCCGACTTGCTTCGTCTCCGCTTCTCAAAAGGGCAAAATTCCCGTGTAGGTTTCCGGGGTGATCTCCCGGAGGGCCGCCTTGACCGAATCGGATACCTCCAGGCCGTCGATAAAGGCGGCAATGGCGGCCGCGTCCACCGCTTCATGGCGCCGGGTGAGGGCCTTTAACGCCTCGTAGGGATTGGGGTATCCGGCCCGGCGGAGCACCGTCTGGATGCCTTCGGCCACCACCGCCCAGTTGGCGGAGAGCTCCGCCCGGATATTCTCCTCGTTGACAATCAGCTTGTCCAGCCCCCGCCGGAGGGATTTGATCGCGATAAGGGTGTGGGCCAGGGGGACCCCGATGTTCCGGGTCACCGTCGAATCGGTGAGGTCCCGCTGGAGGCGCGAGATGGGGAGCTTTTCCGCCAGATGCCCCAGGATCGCGTTGGCCACCCCGAGGTTCCCCTCGGAGTTCTCGAAGTCGATGGGGTTGACCTTGTGGGGCATGGCCGATGAACCCACCTCGCCGGCCACGATCTTCTGCTTGAAGTAGTCCATGGAGATGTAGGTCCAGATGTCCCGGTCAAGGTCGATCAAAATGGTGTTGATCCGCCGGAGACCGTCGCAGAAGGCGGCCAGATGGTCATAGGGCTCGATCTGAGTGGTCACCCGAGCCCGGGACAGCCCGAGGATATTGTTGACCAGATTGTCGGCAAAGGCGATCCAGTCCACTTCGGGGTAGGCGGTTCGATGAGCGTTGAAATTCCCGGTGGCACCGCCGAACTTGGCGGAAAACGGGACCGCTTCGAGGAGCTTGCGCTGCTCCCGGAGCCGGTCCACGAAGACGAAGAGCTCCTTGCCCAGAGTCGTGGGAGACGCCGGCTGTCCATGGGTCCGGGCGAGCATGGGGATCTTTTTCCACCCTTGGGCCAACTCGGCCAACCGCTCCGCCAGCCCGTCCAGCGCCGGGGTCATCACGTCGATCCAGGCGTCCTTGAGAGCCCGGGGCATGGCCGTGTTGTTCACGTCCTGGGAGGTGAGCCCGAAGTGGATGAATTCCTTGTATTCGGAAAGCCCGATGGCGTCGAACCGTTCCTTGAGAAAGTATTCCACGGCTTTCACGTCGTGGTTGGTCTCCCGCTCGATGGCCTTGACCCGGTCGGCGTCAGCCGGGGAGAAATTCCGGTAAATGTCCCGGAGCGGCTCCCGGCGGGATCGGTCGAATCCTTTGAGCGGGTCCACCTTCAGGCGGCAGAGGGCGATGAAATACTCGACTTCCACCAGGACGCGGTACCGGATTAAAGCGCCTTCGGAAAAGTAGTCGGCCAACGGCTCGACGGCCCGGCGATACCGGCCGTCAACCGGGCTAATGGCGGTCATTGGGGTCAGATCCATGGGACCTCGCTCGAGATACTCGGTTCATCGGAATCCGGCGGCCATCCGAAGGCCGTCGGACGGTGCCGATCGGTTGTCCCCTCCTTACTGCCAAACCGCCGCCCATGTCAAGCCGACTCGTTTTTTTCCTTGCCGGCGGCCGGCCTGCTGTGATTGGATAGCAGGTTTGGGCTTGAGTTTCGATTGGGGCCGGGCCAGCCTCGCCCAACCCCGGCCCCCTTCCCCAAAGGACTGAGCTTTACACATGCTTGGGACCGGAGAAGAGCGAGATGCATCACCATGCGCAATGGTCTATCCGCGGATTACGCAGATTAACGCAGATTAAAACAGAAAAAATCTGTGAAAATCCGCGCAATCCGCGGATAAACAAAGCGCGATGGCACAAATTAAACAAGGGCCGCCCCTACAACCATCCGGCGGGCAAGACGCCATCGAAATCGAAATCGGGATCGGGATCGAAATCGATGTGCCCGCCGCCCCCAGGCGGGGGCTACAAGCGCCCACGCCCGCGCTCCCGGGAAAGCCCTCCGAGGTTTCCAAAACCTCGGAGGTCTCTAAATCATCGTGAGGATTGAAAGGGACCGACACCCATGGAATGGATCGCCGACATCCACGTGCATTCGAAGTATTCCCGGGCCACGGCCAAGAACCTTGACCTCGAGCACCTCGCCGCCGCCGCCCAGATCAAGGGGATCACCCTGGTGGGGACCGGGGATTGCACCCATCCGGCCTGGGTCGGGGAGATCGAGGAGAAGCTCGTCCCGGCCGAACCGGGCCTCTTTCGGCTCCGGCCGGACATCGAGGCCGAAGTGGCCGAAACCGTCCCGGCGTCTTGTCGGGGGCCGGTCCGGTTCATCCTCCAGTGCGAGATCAGCAACATCTATAAAAAGGACGGGCGGACCCGGAAAAACCACCAGGTGATTCTCCTCCCGGACCTGACATCTACCCGGGCCTTCAACGCCCGTCTCGACGGGATCGGCAACATCCGCTCCGACGGCCGCCCCATCCTGGGGCTCGACGCCCGGAACCTCCTCGAAATCCTTCTGGAAATCCAGCCCGAGGCCTCCCTGATCCCGGCCCACATCTGGACCCCCTGGTTTTCCGTCCTCGGCTCGAAATCGGGATTCGACGCGGTTTCGGACTGCTTCGAGGACCTGACCGGCGAGGTCTTCGCCGTCGAGACCGGCCTTTCTTCGGACCCGCCCATGAACTGGCGGGTGAGCGCCCTGGACCGGTTTACCCTCGTCTCCAACTCCGACGCCCATTCCGCCTACACCCTGGGCCGGAACGCCAACCGGTTCGACACCGACCTCGACTATTCGTCTTTGCGATCGGCCCTCAAGGACCGGGACCCGAGCCGGAGCCTCGGGACCCTGGACCTCTATCCCGAAGAGGGAAAATATCACTACGACGGACACCGGAAGTGCGGGGTCCGTCTCCACCCGGCCGAGACCCTGGCCCGGGGCGGGATCTGCCCCGAATGCGGGAAGCCGGTGACGGTGGGCGTCCTGAACCGGGTGGAGGTCCTCGCCGACCGGCCCGCCGGGACCCGCCCCGAAACCGCCCTGCCCTGCCGCCACATCATCCCGCTCCCGGAGATCCTCTCGGAGCTCGTCGGGGTCGGCCCCAAGTCAAAGAAGGTGACAACCCACTACCACGGGCTTCTCGATGCCCTCGGGCCGGAGATGACGATCCTCCTCAACCTCCCCATCGACGAGATCGACCGGGCCGGCGTCCCGCTCCTCGGCGAAGCAATCCGCCGGATGCGCGACGAGGAGGTCCACCTCTCCCCCGGCTACGACGGCGAGTACGGCCGGATCACCCTCTTTGACCCGACCGAGATGGACACTCTCCGGGGCCAGCAGACCCTTTTCGCCGGACCGGGCCCGGCCCGGAAACCCCGGACCGCTCCAGCCCGGCAGACGGTTCCCGTCCCCCGGCTTTTCCCCGAACCGGGGCCGGCCTCCGGATCACCCCCGGCATCGATCGCCGAAGCCCCGCCGCCGCCCGTTGCTCCCCCGGCGGACGATGACCTCTTAGACGGGCTCAACCCGGACCAGCGGGCGGCGGTCACCCACGACGGCGGTCCCCTGATCATCGTCGCCGGGCCGGGAGCCGGCAAGACCCTGACCCTCACCCGGCGGATCGCCTGGCTCATCCGGCGGGAACACGTCTCCCCGGACCGGATCATCGCGGTGACCTTCACCAACAAGGCCGGCCGGGAGATGCGCGACCGGCTCGCCGCCCTCCTCCCCGGATCGCCCCTCCCCTTCGTGGGGACCTTCCACGCCTTCTGTCTCCAGACGCTCCGGGAGATCCGGACTCCGGCGCCGACCGTTATCGACGAGGAGATCCGGCTGGCCCTGATCCGGGAGGCAATAAAACAGGTGGCCCCGAGTCCGCCCCCGGTCCGGGCCGAGTCCGCCGCCAACTGGATCGCCGCCGCCAAGCAGCGCCTCCTGACGCCCGACGACGATCTCTCCGAAATCGCCGCCACCCATGGCGCGGTCCTGGCCGATGTCTATCGCGCCTACCAGCAATCCCTGGAAGAGGAGGGGGGCGTTGACTTCGAGGACCTGATCGCGGCGATTGTCCGGCGACTTGAGGATGATCCCGACTTCCGGGACCGGCTCCAGCGCCGCTGCCGGCACCTCTTCGTGGATGAATATCAGGACCTGAACGGGGCTCAGTACCGCCTGATCCAGGGGCTGGCCGGACCGGCCGGGAGCCTCTGCGTCATCGGGGACCCGGACCAGGCCATCTACGGCTTCCGGGGCTCGGACGTCCGGTTTTTCGACCGGTTTGAAAACGACTTCCCCGGCTCCCGGACCGTCCGGCTGACCCGGAGCTACCGGTCCGCCGAAACGATCCTCTCGGCCTCTCATCATGTGATCCGGAAGACGGCATCCGATCCCGGAGCGGCCCGGATCTACTCGGGAATCGAGGGAATCGAGACCCTCGGGGTCCTGGAGCTCCCCAGCGCCAAAGCCGAGGCCGTGGCGGTCGGGCGGATCATCGAACGGATGGTGGGCGGGACCGGGTTTCATTCGATGGACTTCGGGACGATCGACCTAGACGGCGCGGAGGCCGACCGGTCCTTCGGGGACTTCGCCGTCTTCTATCGGACTCACGCCCAGGGCGAGGTGATCGCCGAGGTCCTGACCCGGGCCGGCATCCCGGTCGAAATCGCCCGGCGGTCGGCGGTTTTCGACGGAGCCGGGATCGCCGAAGTCCTCGCCGCCCTCCGGCTCATGGCGGGCAGAGGCCGGTGGCGCGACATCGAAACCCTTGCCGGCCCGGACTCCGGCATCGACCGGAAGGCCCTGGCCAAGCTCCGCCAAACTTCGGGCGAAATCCACCCGGCATCCCGGATCACCCTCGAGACCGACCTCGGCACGACGGCCCTAGATCCCATCCTGACGCCTCTCCGGGACCTGGCCGGAACCTTGGGATCATCCCCGGTTCCCGAGCAACTGACGCGGACGGCCGAGGCGCTCAGTTTGACCCCCGCCATCGCCGACGACGCCCGGCGGGCCGAGACTTTCCGCCGCCTGACGGACCTGGCCGCGCCCTTCGGGACCGACACCGGCGCCTTTCTCGACGCCCTGGCCCTCCAGACCGACCCGGACGCGGCGGCGGACCAGTCCCAGCGGGTCTCCCTGATGACCCTCCACGCGGCCAAGGGACTCGAATTCCCCGTGGTCTTCATCACCGGCTGCGAGGACGGCCTGATCCCCTACCGCCGGTCCGAGACCGACCCCGTGGACGAGGCCGAGGAGCGCCGGCTTTTTTATGTGGGGATGACCCGGGCCGAGGAACAGCTCTACCTGAGCTGGGCGAAACAGCGGATGATTTATGGCAAAACCCTGGACCGGCAACGCTCCCCCTTTCTGGCCGACATCGAGGCCCGGCTCCTCCGGATGGAACGGACCGCCGCCAAGGCCCCCAAAGCGGCCGAGCCAGTTCAGTTGGATCTTTTCGGGGGATAGGGCGCCGCCGTGTCCGTCCGTGTCCGTCCGTGCCCGTCCGTGCCTGTCCGTGCCCGTCCGTGCCCGTCCATCTCGATACGCTTCCCAAGGCAATCCACGACGGACGCCTGCAGGTTTGAGCCCTGCCATGATGTGCCCAACGAAAGACCTCCGAGGTTTTTACAACCTCGGAGGTCTTTCGATTCGGAGCGACGCGCTTTCGGTCCCTGGCATGTTTAGCCCGGCATTGATCAGCTCTCCGCCACCATCTCGGCTTCGTACCCGGTGAGCCGGGCCACGACGTTCCGGTCGGCGTCGAGGAAGGTGAAATCCCCCCGCATGGACCGGTCATCGGCCTCGGTCACCGCCATGACGGCGGTGACGCCATCGGCGGGAAAACGCCGGCGGAACTGCTGGTAGGCGGCGGCATAGCGGGGTCGGCAAATCCGTCGAGTCCGCTCGTGGCACCAGAGGGCGGCCATCTGGAAGGCCGAGTCGAGGACCAACGGGTCCCCGATCCACCGGCTCCGGAGCGGCTCGGCCATCCATCGATCCGGCGCGGGGGCTCCTTTGAGCCGGGCCACCACCGCCTTTTCGGTGAGGCTCCGGATTTCCTGAATTCCCCGGAGCGCCACGCCATACGGGAGAATCTCGCCGTAGATGGCCTCGGCGGTCCGGCCGTCGGCGGGTCCGGCCAGATAGGCGGACAGGTCGAAAGGCGGCGGGCTTTCCGGACCATCGGCGAGGATCGCCCGGGCTCTGGAATGGACCTGCTCGGCCCCCTCCCGAACCCCGTCCCGGATCTCCACATCCACCTGGTAAACGCCGTCAGCCCGCCGGGCCTTGCCCGCCATCAAGCGGATATGTTTGGACGCCTCGGTCAGGCGGAGGTCCTGGACCAGCCGGATTTCCTCGAACCCCTTGAGAAAGAGCCCCGGGTTGCCGTGAAGGGCGCCGTGGCCGAGCCATTCGGCCATCAGCGCAAAGGGAACCGCCGGGGTCCCGTCGATGAGGTGGGATTCAAGCACCGGGTAGCGCCCCCGGTCGATCTCCCGGCTCACCGTCAGCGCCAGGTCCGGTTTCGCCGTTGCGAATGAACCGTCCTGGCTTTCCGGCGCCGGTGTCTCCGTCCGATCAGGTTGGATGCCGGCTCCAATGACCACTTCGGCCGGCCCCCCCGATCCCCCCCGCATTTCCCGGACCATGGCCTCGGCCCCGGCCGCCGGCGGGATCAGCGCGATCCCCTGGCGCTCGAATGCCCGCCGGAGGGAATCGGTAACCATCCCCCCGTCCCAGGGGCCCCAGTTGATGGCGACCACCCGGCAGTCGGGCCGGCGATGGCTCTCCCGTGCCGCCAGCTTGTTCAGGACCTCGTTGGCCATGGCGTAGTCGGCCTGACCGGCATTGCCCATCCGGGCGCTCACCGATGAAAAGAGGACCAGATACTCGAGCGGGTCCGACCCGATGGCCGAGAGCAGGGCCTGGAGCCCTTCTACCTTTGTATCAAAGACCCGGTCGAACTGCTCGTCGGTCTTATCGACGATCCAACGGTCTTCCAGGACCCCGGCGCCGTGGACCACCGCCCGGACCGGCCCCCCCTTTTGCCTTGCCGCGTCGAGGGCGGATCGGATGGCGGATTTGTCCCGGACGTCGGCCGAAACGTAACGGACCGTCGCCCCGGTGGCCCGGAGCCGGTCGAGGGTCTCGCCGGCCTCCCGGTTGGCCATCCGGCGTTGAAAGGCCCGGTTCAGGTCCTTTGGCGGCGGGGTCTGGCCGTCGAAATCGTGGGCGATGATCCGCCGGCGGATTTCGGTTTCGTCGGTCAATCCGGCGAGCCAGTCCGGCTCCGGGGTGGGCTCGGGCGACCGGCCGATGATCACCAGAGTCAACCGGATCCGGGCGGCCAGGGTCTCGATGGCCAAAGCCGTAACCCCCCGGGCCCCGCCGGTGACCACCACCAGATCATCGGGATCAAGCCGGATGGCCCCATCGGGGTAGGGGGCATCGACGAGGACCGGGGTCGTCATGCCGGTCGGGGTGATCCCGATTTCCACCGGGCCGAACCCGAAGATCGCCTCGACGACCGCTCGGGCCGCCCCGCGACGGTCGGTCCAGTCGGGGGCCAGGTCGATGGCCCGGCATCGGACATCCGGCCATTCGGCCGCGGCGGTCTTGGCCAGACCGGCCAGCCCCCCCTGGAACGGAGCCGCCGGCTCGGCGTCACCGAACCCGAAGGTTCCGTCCATCCGGGTGATAGTCGCGAAGATGGCCCCGCCATCCTCCCCCGATGCCGCCAGAGCTGGGGCTCCCCCCCGGGCCAGACCGAAGGCCGATTTGAGCCACCGGGCGTCGTCGGCCGACCAGGCGTCGGCCAGGATCACCAGTCCGCCGATCTCGTCCAGGACGCCGGCATCGGCCATCTCCGCCGGCGAAAGGACCGACGGGGAGATCCCCCGGGCGGACAGGGCGTCGGCCAGAGCCCCGGCCAGCCCCCGGGAATCCTCGGTGATCAGGACTTTTCGACCCGCCGGGATCGACACCGATGACTCCGCGGTGACGGTTACCGGCCGGCACTGGATGACCCGCCGCTCGACCGGGGCGGACGCCGGAGCGCGGTTAGAAACCTCCGCCGTTTCCAAAACCTCGGAGGTCTTCCGGGGCGTCGGCGGGACGGTCTCCGGTCCGGTCAGATAATCGACGATCTGGCGGAGCGTCCGGAGCTCTCCCATGGCTTCGGGGGAGACCGCCGGAAGATTGGGCAACCGCTCTTCCATCGCCGACAGGATCTCGACCCGCTTGATGGAGTCGATCCCCAGGTCGGCCTCGATGTCCATATCGAGATCCAGGGCTTCCTCGGGATAGCCGGTGAGCTCGGCCACGGTTGCCATCAGAGCGGGCTCGATCCCGGAGGCCGGGGCGCGGTTAGAGACCTCCGAGGTTTCCAAAGAGACCTCCGAGGTTTCCAAAACCTCGGAGGTCTTCCCAAACAAAACCTCGGAGGTCTTCCGGGGCGTCGGCGGGGCGGCATCCGGTCCGGTCAGGAGATCGATAATCTGGCGGAGCGTCCGAAGCTCCCCCATGGCCTCGGGAGAGACGGCCGGAAGTCCGGGCAGCCGTTCTTCCACCGCCGACAGGATCTCGACCCGCTTGATGGAATCGATCCCCAGGTCGGCCTCGATGTCCATGTCGAGCTCCAAAGCTTCGACTGGATAACCGGT
>CAZWGY010000106.1:6582-11880 GCA_964633575.1 uncultured Desulfobacteraceae bacterium | reverse complement strand
AGCACCAGACAATCCGCCACCAGCTCCCAGAGGTACTTCACTTCCAGATCATCCAGGCCGTGGTGAGTTTTGATGTTTTCCAACTGCCCGTGGCAGGAGTGGCAGGGGACCACCAGCATGGAGGCGCCGGTGGCCCGGACCTGGTCCATCTTCCGCCGGCCGTAGTGAATCCGCTCATCGTTGTAGCCGGTGGTCAGGGTCCCGCCCCCGCCGCCGCAGCAGAGCTGACCCATCTGGTTGGGGTAGAGGTCGATCCAGTTGTCCATGCACTGGCTCAAGATCCACCGGGGCTCCTCGAAAAAGCCGTGGCCGAAGAACTTCTGAGCCCGCCGGCCGTAGTTGCAGGGGTCGTGGTAGGTGGCCACCCGGTCGGCGAAGCGGGACTTGTCCAGCTTGATCCGCCCCGACTGGATGTAATCGATGAGAAGATGAAAAACCGTGGTGAACTCAAATTGGTCGAAGACCTCGGGATACCATTTTTCGAACCCGGACCGGGTCGACAGGTAGGCGTGGCCTCATTCGGGCCAGAGGAGCGTCTTGACTTTCAGGCGCTCCATCTGCTCCTTGATCCGGCCGACCATGACTTTCATCCGCTCGTCGTCGCCGGTGAAGTAGCCCCAGTTGGTGCCTTCCCAGTTGACCGACGAGACGGTCCAGTCCTCTTTGGCGGCGTGGAAGAGCTTCCACCAGTGCTTGAGGTCCTCGGTGTGGGTGTTGACCAGCTTGTTGTGGATGGTGGTCAACAAGTTGGCCCCCTCCTTGTCGATGGGGACGGTAAAGCCTGAAAAACCGGGCTCCTCGGCGATTTCCTCGCCCACGTCTTCGAGGATGAAGACGAAGTCCTCCTGGGGAAGCCCCAGGTTGTTCCCGGTCTTGATCGCCGCGTCGAGTCCCTTGTGGAGGACGCCCGGAACCTCTTCCCGGTCCCGGAGCCCCCGGATGTTCCGAACCATCCCGGGAATGTCCACGTCGATGGGGCAGACGGCCTGGCATTTCCCGCACATGGTGCAGATCCAGGGCCAGCGGGTTTCGATAATCTCGGTTTCCATGCCCAGGCCGACCATCCGGACGAGCTTCCGGGGATCGAATCCGTCGATGCCCGATGCGGGGCAGGCGCTGGCGCAGAGGCCACAGGTCACGCAGTGGTCGTGGTGATGGGGCCAGCTCCGGAAGCGTCCGGGGTCCAGGGCGTTCAAATCTTTTATGGATTGCGTTTCCGTCATGGGGTCACCTGTTTAAGTTGACGATTGTGGCGGTTTTTGTGGGAATCACGACGACCCGGCGGCGGAACGGCCGGCCACCGTTTGCTCGAAATCGGCCAGGTAACGGGCGCATTCGGCCGGCATGTTGGCGGCCAGAGTGGCGCTCAAGAGCCGCTCCGGGGCGATGTCGGCGCTGGTCATGATCCGTCGGATCTCCTCGGCCCGAGCCAGGGCGTGGAAGTTCCCGGTTTCGGCATGGCAGTTGCCGGGATGGCAGGTCAACAGGGCCACGCCGTCAGCGCCCGCCGTGAAGGCATTCAGGATGGCGGTCGCCGACACGGCCCCGGCGCAGGGCACGGTCACCGTCAGGAGGCCTTCGGGCAAGGATACGCCTTCGGCCTTTGCCGCCTCCAGGGCCTGGGCCGCCGACCGGTTGCAGCAGAAGGCCACCAGGAGGGGGTTGTCGCCGGGCGAGGTCTTTCGGGCTGAAGCGATCCGGTCGGACAGGCCGGCTAAAGCCGGGTCGGGAAAGGAGATGGCCTCCCGGGGACATTCGGCCGCGCAGAGGCCGCAGCCCTGGCAGGCGGCCGCCACCGCCTCCATCCGGGTGGGATGGACGAGGACGGCGCCGTAGGGGCAGAGCCGGTAGCAGGTAAAGCACCGGACGCAGGCGTACCGTTCGATCTCCGCCACCGTCGCCGGTCGGTCCCCGGTCTCCGTCACCCGGGCCTGAATCCGCAAGACGGCGTCATCGGCGTCCGTGAGGTGGTCGGCCGGAGACTGGGGGCATCGGGCCGGTCCGGCCGCCAGGATGCCCACCCGGTGGGTGTCAACGCTGATCCGGTGGACATTGTCGGTCTGGATGAACCCGTCGGGTCCCCGGCGGAGCCGGAATACCTCGGCCAGGCGCCGGAGCGACCGGTTCGGGCGGATGGTCTCATCGACCACGGTGAGGGCCGGTCGAAGCCGGAACCGCTCGCCGGTCATATCATCCAGAAAGGTGATCTCGCCGGCCTCGCCGGTCCGGTGAATTTCGGGCGGCTCGGTGAAGAGCTTCACGAAGCCGACCCCGGCATCCCGGCACTGGTGATAGAGGGCCTCGAGGCCGTCGCCGGCGACCTTGAGATGCCGGGTGAGGATGTACGTGGTCCGGCCGGCTTCGGCGGCGGATCGGGCCGCGGTCATCACCTCCCGGGCGACAGTCGGGATGTTTTCAGTCAAGAGGCTCAGGATAAAGACGACGGGGCCGGTCTCCGGCCAGTCGGGGCTGTCGCCCAGGTCGGACAAGGGCATCACCGACGAGGCGGGGGCCAGACCGTAGAGGGCGAAGTTGGGCTCCCGGCGGTCTTCGGCGGCGATGACCACTCCGCCGACCGTCTCGGTATCCTTCCCGCCGTTTCGATTTATGCGGACGGCAAAGTCGCCCACGGTTCCCCGGCAGGCCAGAATCTCTTCCGGCGAGACCCGGCGCGCCGGGAGGTCGAGCGCCGCCAGGCCGGTCTCGATGCGCTGGGCACAGGGCCCGTCTCCGATGATCAATGTGTATGGGCTCAAGGCGTCACCTGTGAATGGGCTGGTTGGGTTGCGGAACGGGCGAGGAGATGCCGGACGGCGGCGGCCGCCGCGCCCTCGCCGCTACGGATGGCGTCGGGGATGCTCATGGGGCCGGTGGCGGCCCCGGCGGGGAAGATCCCCCGCCGGGCGGCCGGCCCGTCTTCGGCGAAAAACCCGGTTTCGGCCAGATCGACCCCGAAGACTTCGGCCAGCTCGGCCGTCCCCGCCGCCGGCGTCAAACCGATGGACAGAACGAGGAGTTCAGCCGGCTCGTCAATGGACTGCCGGGTGGCCGGGTCAAAGGCGGTGATGGTCAGGTTGTCCCCGTCGGCCGGATAAACGTCGGCGGGGATGGCCCGGACCATCCGGAGGTCATCGCCGATGGTCTCGTAAACCGCCGGAAAATCACGGCCAAAGGTCTGGATGTCGATGAAAAAGATCGTGATCTCCGTCTCCGGGTAGCGCGACCGGATCAGCCGGGCCATCCGGAGGGCCGAGCCGCAGCAGACCTGGGAGCACCAGACGTGGCCGAGGGTTTCGTCCCGGCTCCCGACGCATTGAACAAAGGCCATTCGCCTGGGAACGGCGCCGTCGGAGGGCCGTTTCGGGGCTCCGGTCTCCCGGAGCGTCCGCTCCAGGGTCAGATTGGTGATCACGTTGGGAAAGCGGCCATACCCATAAGGTTTGTCCGTGGGGTCAAAAGGGGAAAAGCCGGTGGCGAGGATCACGGCGTCGGCCGTCACCTTGTTTGAATCCGGGCCGGCATCGCCATCGGCCGGTTCGATGTCCACCTCGATCCGGTCCGCCTGATCTCCCCCATTGGATCGGGAGACCCGGCGGTTCGTCTGGACCGTAATCCGGGGATGGTCGGCGACGGCCTGGCAGCGGGAAGCCACCATGCAGGCCCCGCACCGGACACAGGCGTCGGTGGCCTTGCAGGCGTAAGCGGCGGCATGACCGCCAAGGGTCGCCTGACGCTCCACGAGCGTCACGGCCGCCCCCAGGTCCGCCAGCGCCAGCGCCGAGGTGAGCCCGGCGGCACCGCCGCCGACGACGAGCACCTGTTTTGAAGAAAGTGTCATTACTCGCTCCCGTCTGGGCTATTGGTTTGTGTTCCGTTGGCTCCGGTAATCGCTGATGACGGCGTCGAGGCGCTTTTTTATGAAGTCGCCCAGCGCCCTGAGATCGGCCTCGGAGATGACGCCGATCCCTTCCGACAGCTTAGCCACCGTCTCTTCGTCGATCTCGGTAATCTTGTTGACGAGAAAGTCGTCAACTTCACCGTCGTCGAGCAGGAGCCCGCAGGCCCCCACCGCGCCGAGAAACTCCCCATCGACGGTCACCGGGACCACCAGCTTGACCAGGCCGGCGTCGCATTCCTCGATCACCGACTCGCCCGACTGCCTGGCCATGGCGGCCAGGTTCATGTGCGCCACGGCGCAGATGAACGCCTGGCCCTTATCGGTGTCCTTGACCGCCGTGCAGAGGGCGTTGGGCCAGAAATGGTAATCGGTAATCCGGATGCCGTCGGTGTCAAAAACATTGGCGCTCAGCCCGGATCGCTCGGTAAGCTCCAATTCAAATTCTTTCCATTTTTCAACGGGTAACAGTTCGGTCAGCTCCATGGTTGAATACTCCCTCGTTTGCGAGATATCGTTCGCTTTCATCAGGTTTCATAAACCAAAATCGGCCGATCCGCAAGTCCGGTCCGGGGTGGATGGGGAAAAATCTGGGTAAGCCGCCATTTTTATTTTATTTTCAACCATTTGAATTGACATAACCGACGGAGGGACCGTACAATAGGTCCAGGAGATGACAACATAAACCCGAAATGGAGGAGATCAGATACCATGCGTAGATCCCAGACCTTGAAAATCGGAACCTTATTCCTGGCCGCCCTTCTCCTGGCGGGGTGCGCCACTGAATCGAAAACCCGGAAAGGGGCTGCTTACGGAGCGGCCGGCGGGGCCGCCGCCGGGGCCATTGCCGGTCAGGCCATCGGCGGAGATTCCGAGGCGACCCTTCTCGGAGCCGGGATCGGGGCCGCCGTTGGCGGCCTGGCCGGTGCCGGGGTCGGAGCGATGATGGACCGCCAGGAGCAACAGCTCCGTGAGGAGCTGGCCGCCTCCGAGGCCGCGGCCGTCCGCCGGGAGGGCAATCTCCTGGCCATTACCCTGCGGGGAGACATCACCTTTGACACCGGCTCGGCGAAAGTCAATCCGGGCCTTTACCCGGAGCTCGACCGGATCGCCCGGGTCCTGACGCAATATCCGTCCACCCGGATCCGGGTGGAGGGTCACACCGACAGCGTCGGATCGGATGAGAGCAACCTGGATCTCTCCCGACGCCGGGCCGAGTCCGTCAAGGCCCTGTTGGTTCAGGATGGAGTCCGCTCCGACCGGATCACCACCCAGGCCTTTGGTGAATCCATGCCGGTGGCCGGAAACGACACTCCCTACGGCCGTCAACAGAACCGCCGGGTGGAAATCAAGGTCGAGCCCACGGGCTGATCCCGCCCGTCAACCGCCCCCGCCAACCGGCG
>CAZWGY010000106.1:0-6482 GCA_964633575.1 uncultured Desulfobacteraceae bacterium | reverse complement strand
TCTATGCGGGTCATGCCTCCATATTTGGGTTTGGCGAGCCCGCCCCGCTTGTGATATACTTCTTACAGCTTCTTTTCTTCGCGTTCTTTCCACGACGGTCGTCTCGACGCCATCACCCCGATACCCCGAACCCATACGGATGGGAGGATATATGGCTGACATCGGCACCTTTCAACATCACCTCGCCTCGGTGAAGGCCGGGGAGCGACGCTTCGAAAACGCCTTTCAGGGGGTCGCCCGGATGATCCTGGAAAACGACATCGAAAAGGTGGTCGTCAACGGGAAGACCACTTATGATTTTGGGATCTTCCGGACGGGCCGGAAACATGTCATCGGCCTCTACGACGAGATCAACTCCTTTGTCTCCTACGTCAAGGACGCGGCCGAGGGGGGCTCATCCAAGGAGATGGCTTATGTCCTGGTGGGCGAGCCCGGCAACGGGAAGACCTTCTTCGTCGATTTCGTCTGCGCCCGGTACCGGGAGTTCCTCTCCCGGCCCACCAACCGGAAGTACACCTTCCGCTTCGTGGGCATGGACCGGATCGACGGCTACGGGAAGATCAGCACCATCGAGTCCCAGACTTACGAAGACCCCATGATTCTGGCCATGAGCCTCTTCGAGAGCCAGGATCAAAGCCGGGCCTGGCTCGCCGATCAATTCGGGTTTACCGACGAGGAGACGGACCGGTTCTGGGACGACTACCGCCCGCTCGCGGCCTGCACCAGCTTTATGTGGCACGATATCCGAACCCACACCGACGACGACATCGATGAGATGCTGAAATTCGTGGAGGTGATCCCGGTCCCGCTCACCGAAAGCCTCGGGACGGTCACCGGGAAGTATTCGGCCAAGGACAAGATCACCTCTTCGGCGGTGGACCTTCTGGGCGAGGAATCGATCCAGCGGCTGCTCCACATCTCCGACGTCAACAACCCCTACCGGTTCGACCTCCGGCGAGGCGCTCTGGCCCGGGTGGCCGGCGGGGGCATCCACTTCAGCGACGAAATCTACAAGAACAAAAAGGACCTCGTTCAGGTTTACCTCGGGGTGATCCAGAACCGGAACATCGAGATCGACGGGTTCAAGTGGCCCATCGACACCCTCATCATCGCCACCTCCAACAACTCGGAGTTCAACCGGTTTCTGGCGGAAAAGGAGGAGGCTCCCATCGTTGACCGGTGCCGGATTTGCTATGTCTCCCACAACACCAATTACCTGCTCCAGCGGGAGCTGACCAAATACGCCATCGGGAACGAAGCCCGGACCACTCTGACCCACCAGAGCCTCCACCAGGACCCCAACCTCAATTACGCCGCGTCAGTGGCGGTGGTCCTGAGCCGGCTTCCCCGGTCCGAGAAGCTCACCCCGGTGGAAACCCTCAAGCTGGCCGCGGGCGAGGTGGCCGGGGAGAAGAGCATCAAGACCCTGGCCGAGGTGATCGATACGCTCAACCAGGAGCCGGACATCACCCGGCGATTCGGCCAGAAGGGTCTGGGGCAGCGGAACCTGGGCCGGGCCATCCAGCTTCTGGTGGAAAGCTCGGATACCAACGAGGGCGAGTGCATGTTCGCTTATGACGTCTTCAAGGCCATGGAACGGATCGTCCTCGATTATGTCCCCGACGCCAACAACCGGGCCAAATATCTGGAGGATTTGAAGATCGCCAAGGGGCTCTACCGGGAACGGATCATGACGGAGATGTTCAACGCCTACATGGACGAGCCCCTGGCCATCCGGAAGGACGTGATGAGCTACGTCAACATGATCATCGGAATCGACGCCGAAAACCTCGGTCCCGACCGGATGTGGAAGTACAAGGACCCTCAGACCGGGGAGCTCAAGGCCCTGAAGATCGACGAGCGCTACATCAAGAGCGTGGAGGAGCGCCTGGGGCTCAAGACCGAGGAGCAGCGCGAGACCTTCCGGACCTCCATCCGGAAGATCTACGGCCAGAAAATTTCGGTGGACCCCAACTACGACTTCATGGACAACCTCGAGCTCGTCAAGGCGGTCACCGACGTCCGGCTCAAGTCGGACATTGCCGGCGCCGGGTCTCTCATCGGTGCCCTGGCCAACCGGACCAACGAGGAGAACCAGAAGCTCCACGACCGGATGATCAACACGATGCTCACCAAGCTCAATTACTGCCGGACCTGTGCTCAGAAGACCATCGAATACTTCTGCACTCAGGAAGACGAAAACTGATGGGCACCGGCGACGCGGCAAAGGGGACGTCTCCAAGGGGGGATAGCGATCATGACGGATACCCGGTTTAAGCTTTTTGCGCGGCTCCAGGCTGAAGGGCTCTCCCCGGAGCGGGAGGCTCGGCTCCGCCGTGAGGAGCTGACGGACGACGTCGACCATCGGGTTCCGGACCCGTCGCCGGGGGCCGGAGATGTTCCCTTTGCGCTCTACGGTTTCTATGACTACTCGGACCTGTCCTTTCTCCAGGGGATGGCGGCGCTCCAAAGCACCTACGTCTCCCGGATCAGCTCCATTGACGAGCTTCTGGAGCGGGATAAGCTCCGGGAGCAGGACGGCTTTCCCCGGAAGATCCGGGTGGGCCGGCTCATCAAGCCCGGCAAGGGGGGCAAGGACAAGGTGGTGGTGGTTCCCACGACGGTGGAGGAGAAGTTCATCCACGACACCGTCAAGGCCCCTGAAGAGGAAGGGGCGGGCGGCGGATCAGGCGATGGGGAGGAAGGCGAGGTCATCGGCGAGGAGCCCATCCGCCAGTCCGGCGGCGGGGGCGCCGGCCCCGGCCAGGGGGAGGGCGGCCCTCACGAGATGGAGTCTTCCGCCTACGACCTCGGCAAGATCCTCACCGAAAAGTTCGAGCTTCCCAACCTCAAGGACAAGGGCAAGAAGCGGTCCCTGACCCGGTACACCTACGACATGACCGACCGGCATCGGGGCTTCGGGCAGCTTCTGGACAAAAAGGCGACCCTCAAGCAGATACTGGAAACGAATATCGCCCTGGGCCGGGTTCCCGACATCGGCCGGATCGACCCGGTGGATTTCCTGGTCTCCCCCGGGGACATGATCTACCGGATTCTCTCCCGGGAAAAGGACTACGAGTCCCAGGCCATGGTCTTCTTTCTCCGGGACTATTCCGGCTCCATGTGGGGAAAGCCCACGGAGCTGGTGGTGGCTCAGCACGTGTTGATCTATAGCTGGCTGCTCTACCAGTATGAAAAGCAGGTGGAGTCCCGGTTTATTCTCCACGATACCGAGGCTACCGAGGTCCCCGACTTTTACACCTACTACAACTCCCGGGTGGCCGGAGGAACTCAGGTCTCCTCGGCCTTTGCCCTGGTCAACGAGATCGTGGAAAAGGAGAGCCTGGAACGGGACTACAACATCTACGTCTTCCACGGCACCGACGGCGATGACTGGGATACCGACGGCAAGATGGCGCTCCCGGAGATCAACAAGATGCTCCGCTACGTCAGCCGGATCGGGATCACCATCGCCGAGCACGGCGCCGGGTCTGGCGGGGGGACGGAAGTGGAGCGGTATCTGAAGAAATCGGATCTTCTCACCGACCACCCGAAACTCATCCGGCTGGATGTCATGGGCCAGGATGCGGACGAGCCCCGGGTCATCGAGGGCATCAAGAACCTCATCTCCGAATAAAGGCGGCGACATGGAGCTCATCAACCAGCACACCAAGGGGATCATGGAAGGCTGCAAGGAACGGGCCCGGGAGGCGGGACTGTCCTTCCGGGACGAGACCCTCGAGTACATCGTCACCAACCGGGACCTCCTCGAGCTTTCCCCCAAGATGATGATCCCGACGCTCTACGACTACTGGGTCCACGACGTCGAAGTCCTAAAGGAGCGCGGCAAATACGAGCTCTACCCATCCAACCCGTATGAGACCGTCATCAACACCCGCCCGGCCATCTCCTTTTATAACGACAACAACCCCGACTGGATGAACGTGATGATCTTTTATCACGTCCTGGCTCACATCGACTTCTTCCAGAACAACACCTTTTTCCGCCACACCTGGGATTACGATTTTACCGGGCAGGCCCTTTCCGACAAGCGGCTCATCGCCCGGCTCCGGTCCGAAAAGGGACGCTGGGTGGATTACGTCATCGAGTTCGGCCGGGGGATCGACAACCTGGTCGGCTACCATGACGAGCTGACCCGGCTCAGCCGGCCGCCGGCCACCCGTCGAACCCGTCGGCTGGACTACTATTTCGACGTCTTCCTCCAGTCGGAAAAGGGGATGAAGGTCAGCGATTATATCAAGGAAATCGAGCGATACAATGAGGCGGTGAGCCAATACGGCGAGCGGGGCGGGGAGGAGACCTTCTTTTCCGATGTGGACGCCCGGCACCCGGAGTTCGACGCCCTCTTCCAGAAGTACCTGGAAACCCGGCGGGCCGGACATCGAGACATCTTCCAGCACCTTCTGGACCACTCCGACTTCCTCAACCGCGAGGAGAACAAGTGGATGAAGTCGGTGCTTCAGGTGATCCGGAAGACCTCGCTCTTTTTCCAGCCCCAGATCCGGTCGAAGATCATGAACGAAGGCTGGGCATCCTACTGGCATGAGACCCTTTTTCTCCAGGATGACCGGATCAACAGTCACGAGGTGGAGTTCGCCCGGGTCAACGCCGGAGTGACCTCCATGCCCCGGGTGGGGCTCAACCCCTATGCGCTGGGCATGCGGCTCTTCTACTTTCTGGAAGACCTGGCCGACCGGGGGCGTTATTCCATCGAGTTCCGGCGCCTCGCCGATGCCCTGGGCCGGGAGCGGTTCGATCGGGAAAGCGAACACGGGAGCGGCCGGGACTTCATCTTCGCGGTCCGCGAGAACTTCTGCGACTTCATGTTCATCAACACCTTCGTGGACCAGGATTTCGTCACCCGAAACAACCTGTTCGTGGCCGGCCGGCGGATCAACCGCCAGAAGATGGTCTGGGAGTATTACGTGAAGAGCCGGAAGGCGGAGGACTACCGCCAAATGCTCATCGACTCCCTTTACCACCCGCCGCACATCGAAATCGACCCGGATAAGAGCACGGACGGCCGCCTCTATCTGGTCCACCATTTCGAGGGCAAGCCCCTGGTTACCGACTTTATCGCCAACACCATGATGGGGATCGAATATCTCTGGGGAGCCCCGGTGATGCTGGACACTCACGAGGTGGTGGCGTTGACCCCGCCGGCCCCGGCCGGCCCACCCGTGCCCGGCTTCCCCCTGCCGCTGGTCCCGGACGAGACCCAGGCTCCGGAAGTCCAGTGGCAGCGGGTTCTCTACACCATGGAAAACCGGAAACTGTCCAAAACCAAGCTATAGGGTCACCCGACCATTCGGAGGCAGACGGCGTCTATGGAAACCATCAAAAAGGCAATGGACCGGCTCAATATCACCATGCGGGAGGGAGACCAGCACGACCCGATCCCCTTCGAGACCTTCCTGAAGCTCCTCTCCGACCAGCCCACTCAGGTCCTGCGAAACGTCTTTCAGGTCTTCCACGACATGATCAGCCACTACGTGGGCACGGGGCTCGACGAATACCCCGACGATCCGGAGTCCATCGCTTATGTCCACTACGACTGCACCCGGCTGTTCGTGGAGGACTCCGACCACCCCTTCTTCGCGGACCGGCTCTTTGCCAACCGCCTCATCAACCACATCGAGTCCCTGAAACGAGGGGCTCAGCAGAACAAGATCTACATCTTCGACGGCCCGCCGGGCTGCGGGAAGAGCACCTTTTTGAACAACCTGCTCCGGCGGTTCGAGACTTACGCCAACACCGAGCCGGGGATGCGGTACGAGACGGTCTGGCGTCTGGACCCCAAAATTCTCGGCTGCACCGGGGAAAACGGGGCCTCGCCGTTCGTCCAGACCCTCTCGACCATCCTCGACAACCCGGATGACTCGCCGGGCGACTGCCGGATCGAGGATCCGTTGGAAGGCCCGGAGCCCCGGAACCGGGTGGACTTCGACCAGATTTACGCGCCGCTGATCGCCGGCGAGCAGGTGGAGGTCCCCTGCCCGAGCCACGACCACCCCATCCTGATGATCCCCAAACGCTACCGGCGGCAGCTTTTCGACGACCTCTTCGAAAACGACGAGCTCAAATGGCGCCTCTTCACCGAAAAGGAGTACGAGTGGGTCTTCCGGGACAAGCCCTGCACGATATGCAGCTCCCTTTACCAGGCCCTCCTCAACCGGCTCAAGAGCTTCAACGATGTTTTCGGAATGCTTTACGCCCGGCCCTACCGGTTCAACCGGCGGCTCGGCGAGGGGATCAGCGTCTTCAACCCCGGCGACCGGCCCATGCGTCAGACCATCCTGAGCAACCCCATGATCCAGCGCCGGATCAACAGCCTCCTCCGGGACAGCAACCAGGTTAAATACATCTTCTCCCGGTACGCCAAGACCAACAACGGCATCTACGCCCTCATGGACATCAAGTCCCACAACATCGAACGGCTCATCGAACTCCACAACATCATC
>CAZWGY010000105.1:0-11882 GCA_964633575.1 uncultured Desulfobacteraceae bacterium | reverse complement strand
GTGAGCTCCCCGGTCTGAGCCCGTTCCCATTCGGCGGTCAGGAACGCCTTCGTCACCCCAACGTCCACATTGTCCCAGGGGAGCGGCGTCGTGGGGGAAAGCGGCCGGGCCGCCGTCGCCACCGGGTCGATCCCCTCGGCCTCGAAGGCGTCCGTCCAGCGATCCATGTCGAAGTGATCGCTCCAGCCGTCGAGCCGGCAGCCCAGACGGTAGGCGGTCAGGAGAAGCCGGGACAGGGACCGGTCGCCCCTTGCCCAGAGACCTTCCAGAAGGCTGATTCGAGGGTCCTGCCACTTGACCTGGATTCCCGGCTTCCGGAGGGCCGACCGGAGCCGGGCCAGCCGGTCGGCTGATTCGGCCGGGTCGAGAAGCCCGGCCCACTGAAACGGAGTGTGAGGCTTGGGGATAAAGGTCCCGATGCTCACCGTGATCCGCCGGCCGCGACCTCCGCCCCGGACCGGCCGTCGGGCGGCCCGGTGGACCAGGTCGATCATGGCGTCTATGTCGGCGTCGGTCTCGGTGGGCAGCCCGATCATAAAATAGAGCTTGATCCCGGTCCATCCTGATGAAAAGGCGTCGGCGATGGTGTCGAAGATATGAGCTTCGGTGATGGTCTTGTTGATGACGTCCCGGAGCCGCTGGCTGCCGGCTTCGGGGGCGATGGTGAAGCCGGTCTTCCGGACCCGGCGGATCTGGTGGATCAACTCCGGGGTGAGGGTTCCGGCCCGAAGAGACGGCAGGGAGATGGCCACGTGAGACCCTTCACACCGGCTCATGAGGCGGGCGGTGAGGTCGGCGATGGCGGTGTAGTCCCCGGCGCTCAGGGCCAGCAGAGACATCTCCTCGTAGCCGGTGGCCGATAGCGATGCCGCCGCCAGATCGAGGATTCGCTCCGGGGACCGCTCCCGCACCGGTCGGTAGATCATCCCGGCCTGGCAAAATCGACAGCCCCGGGTGCAGCCCCGGGCGATTTCCAGGCGGAGCCGGTCGTGAACCGGCCGGCCAAAGGGCAGCACCGGAGCGTCGGGAAAGGGGGCCGCGTCCAGATCCGGGACCACTCGGCGCCGGACACGGGACGCTGAGTGCTGAGTGGGGACATAGACCCCCTCGATGGCCGACAGGGCCGTCAGGAGATCCGACCGGTCGCCTCCCCCGGCTCGCCAGGCCCACCAGGCCCGGACAATCTCCAGGATCACCGCCTCCCCCTCCCCGATGACCATGGCATCGAACAGGTCGGCCACCGGCGCCGGGTTGACCGTGGCCGGCCCCCCGGCGAGAATCAGCGGATGGCCCTCGTCACGTTGCCGGGCCAGGAGTGGAATCCCCGCGAGATCGAGGATGGTCGGGATGCCCGTGTAATTGAGCTCGTAGAGGAGACTGAACCCTATTATATGGTGCCGGCCCACCGGGCGGCCCGATTCCAGGGTGGTCAGAGGCAGACCGGCCCGCCGGAGCCGGCCCTCCATGTCCGGAGCCGGGGCGAACACCCGTTCCGCGACCACTCCAGGCGTCCGGTTCAGGATGTGGTAGAGGATCTGGAGCCCGAAGTGGGACGTCCCGATATCGTAAAGGTCGGGGAAGGCCAGAACGATCCGCAACGCATCGGAGTCGTCCGTGGGGGCTGCCGCGTTGACTTCTCCGCCGATGTATCGGCTGGGGTTTTCCACAAGCGGTAAGATGGCTTGAATGCTTTTAATGTTCATGATATAGCAAAGAGGATCAAAGCGTTTCGGTTCGACGGTCAGCTTAGCCGACCGTCCCAAGGTCATAAACCGCTTACTATAGAAAAAATCGTAGGGGAATGCCACCAGTAAATCGGATGAAGCGAAAAAAAAGAGGATGCCGGCCGGCGATTCTGATCCTGAATCTGATCCTGATCCTGATCCTAATGTTGCCGGGGATCGCGCCCGGCGGGCCGGTCCCTCGGGAAAACGCGGTGGTCCGAGTGGTTCGCGAGGTCGGGCCGGCCGTGGTCAACATCAGCTCGGAGGTGGAAGTCCACGTCCGGGCCTTTCCGGGTTTCGGCGGGAATCCCTTTTTCGATTCCTTTTTCCGGGACTTCTTCGAGCCCCGGATGGAGCGGAAATACCAGCGGGACAGCCTGGGGTCGGGAGTGATCATTGATGGGACCCGGGGACTGATCCTGACCAACGCCCACGTGGTGGCCCCGGCCGGGCGGATCGCGGTGACCCTCCAGGACGAGCGGGAGTTTTCCGTAGAGATCGTCGGGACCGACCCGCCCACGGACCTCGCCGTCCTGAGGATCGAGGCCGACGGGAATTTGCCCGAGGTCCGGATGGGGACGGCCGAGGACCTGATGATCGGCGAGACGGTCATTGCCATCGGTAATCCCTTTGGCTTCTCTCACACCGTCACCACGGGGGTCGTCAGCGCCGTTGACCGGAGCATCCGGACCGAGGACCAGATCTACCATAACTTTATCCAGACCGATGCTTCCATCAACCCCGGCAACAGCGGCGGCCCCCTGTTGAATGTCCGCGGCGAGATGATCGGAATCAACACCGCCATTTACGCCAAGGCCCAGGGAATCGGCTTTGCCATTCCCATTGATCAGGCCCGGCGGATCGTGGCGGACCTCATCGCTTATGGAGCCGTGATTCCCGCATGGCTGGGAGTCGACGTCCAGGATGTGGACCGGCGGATGGCCCGGTATCTCGATCTGCCCGAAGGCGGTGGAGTGCTGGTCCGGTCGGTGGACCCGGACAGCCCGGCCGAAGCGGCCGGAATCCGGAACGGCGATATCATCCGGACCCTGGACGGCCGGCCGGTGGCCTCGGTCCGGGACTTCCGGATGGTGCTCCGGGGCATCCCCGCCGGCGAGCCCCTTGCCCTGACGATCCGGCGAAAGAAAGATGATCGTCTGGAGATTCAGGTGACTACCGCCGAGTTTCCCCCGGAGCGATCAGCGGAGCTCGCCTATTCCCTTTTCGGCCTTCGGGTCCGGAAAGCGGGACCGGGGGGACTGACCATTTCCGAGGTCCGGCCGGGATCACCCATATCGGATGTGGGGGTCCGGCCGGGCGACCGGCTGTTGAAGATCGGGGAGACCGACATGGCCGACGTGGCCGATTTTTATCGAGCCGCCATCGGACACCGGCACCGGGCGGCGGCCGCCCTGGTAGTGGCGAGGGGAGGGCGGCGTTATTCCATCACAATTCCCCTGTGATGCCTGGCTGAAAACGCGAGGAATGGGCTCATCATGAAGGTGACGTGCGAACATTGCGGGGCGGATTTCGACCTCGAAGATGACGGGGAAGGTTCGGCTGAGGCATCGGTAGCGTGTGCTCACTGCGGAAAGGCGGTCCAGGTGCCGCCGGCCGGCGCCGGCCCGTCAGGGGGGCGGACAGTGGATCAGCAGGTGCTTGCGCTCGACCGGAGCCTTCGGTCTCAGGAAAAAAAGGGGGCGGACGCGACTTCGAAAACCCCGCCGATGTTTGTGATCACGAAAGATGACAACTGCCCGTTGTACGCCGCCGGCGACGAGTTCCAGCTCTCCGGGAAAATTTTCCTGGTGCCGCCAAGCAAAGCCCCCTGTCTGATCCTGGCCAAGGATGTGGTCAAAATCCTCAACCGCCGGAGCGGGATCAAGGACCCCGATCCCGTTTTTCGATGCACCGGCTGCACCGGTCGGATTCATTTCAAGTATCGGCCGGAGTCCCATCCCGATGTCTCGCCGGCGCCGTCGGCCGAGCAGCCGGCGGGCTTCGCCGGCTCCATGGCGGCGGTCATCGAATTGTTGCGGAGCTTTTCCATCTTCAAGAACTTGAGTGACGATGAGCTCCACGACCTGGTCACCTTTCTGCGCCTTGACAAGTACGATGACGGGGACATCATTCTCCGGAAAGGGGAGCCGGGCCGGAACCTCTTTATCATCGTCTCCGGGCGGGTGGAGGTCCTGAGCGAGGACGGGATGAGTATCGCCTTCATGGGCGCCGGGGAGGTCTTCGGCGAAATGAGTCTATTGAGCGGCGACCCGGTCGGGGCTACCATCAAGGTGGTCGAGCCTTCCACCGTCCTCTACATCGGCGCCAAGGATTTCAAGCGGATCATCAATGAAATCCCAATGCTTCAGCTCAACTTTACCCGGCTCCTCGCCCGGCGCATGGCCGAGATCAACATGGCTCGCTCCGAAGAGTTCGCTTCGGGGATGACCGGCAAGCTTTCAGAGATGCCCCCGGCCGAGCTGTTTCAAACTCTGAACGTCAATCAGAAAACCGGCGTGCTGACCCTGAAGCTGCCCCGGGACTCGGCCTATCTCTCGTTTCGAGAGGGGGAGCTGGTGAACGCCAGATTCCGGAACCTCGACGGCCAGGAGGCCTTTTTCGAGCTGCTGAAGGCCCGCGAAGGCCGGTTCAAGTTTATCCCCGGTCTTTCGGCTGAGGAAATGGAAGCTCCCGAAATCGGTGATTTCATGCACTTGCTTATGGAGGGCCTTCGGAAAATCGATGAGGATGACAAAAACTTTTTGAAAACCATGATCCCCAACTTGACCTGACCCGCCGAAGCCCCCGCCGTCGCGTCGCGTCCGGACTCCGGCACGGGTCGGTTCCCGACGCGGCCCGGCTGACACGGCCACATCCGTCCCCCCGCCGCCGCGGGCCATGCCATGGCGCCGATGCCGTGCCCTGGAGAACGGATAAGGATAAAAACATGTTGCTCAATCCCGGAAAAATCAATACAACGGCAGCCACGCCATGGCGTGGTCACGACGCGTGTGGTCCCGGCCGGTCCGCCGGGCACACGCCGATTGCGTCAGACCGGAGCTGTGGAGGCACACTTGAACTCATCTCTAAATGATGCGGCGGCGCTGTTGATCCAGATCGAGCCGGGCGATGACGCGGAAATCGCCCGCCTGGCCGAGAGCCTGGAGGCGCTTGCGGATGACCCGTCCCTGCCGGAGATCGCCCGTGAGCAGATCCGGAAGGCGGCGGACCAGGCCGGCCGGGAGCTGGTGGGCGCATCCGACGATTCCGGGGCCGAAGCGGCCTTAGCCGGAATCGGGAACCGGATCGAGGCGGCCATGCACGCCGCTGAGGAGGCGGAAAAGATCGAGCCGGGGGAGGCCGGTACTTCCGACCCGGAGACCGCCGACCCGGACTCCGTGTCGGCGGATGAAAGCCCGGCGGACATCCCGGCGCCGATTACCGAGCCGGAGCCCTCAGCTGCGGCATCCGTTCCCGCCGGTCCGTCCGCCTCTCCGCCGCTTGAGGCGTCCGGCGCCGAGCCGGAGACTTACACGCTGCCGGATGCGGCCGACCCGGAGCTGGTCGGGGCCTTTGTCACCGAAAGCGCCGAACTCATCGCCAATGCCGAGGAGGCCCTGCTGGCCCTCGAGGCCGATCCTGACGACACCGATGCGGTCAGCATCGTTTTCCGGGCATTTCACACCATCAAAGGCACATCGGCCTTTCTGGAGCTGACCCTTATCTCGGACCTCGCCCACCGCGCCGAGTCCATCCTGAGCCGGGTCCGGGACAAGGAAATCCGTTTCGAAGGCGGATATCCCGATCTGGCGCTCCGGGCGGTGGACATCCTTAAAGCGCTCATTTCCGCTGTTCAGGGCGCTCTGGACGGGCCTCCCTATACCAAGCCGGATGGCTACGACGAGCTCCACGGCATCCTGAGCGATCCAGAAGCCGCCGGCATTTCCGAGGCGCCCGGCGAGCCGTCCCCATCGCCGGCTGAGCCGTCCGCGCCATCAGAGGTGAAGGGAGCAACCGAGGCGGCTCAGGTAACTGAACCCCTCGATACGCCCGAGGCATTCGGAGGCGTGCCCGTCGGCCGGCCAAAGGAGGCGGAAGCGTCGCCTGAACCCCCGGCCCCCGAGCCCCCATCCGCTCCCCAGAGCGAAAGGCCGGCGTCCGAGGCTCCGTGGTCCCGACCCGGGGGGCGGCCCGAAACGGCGGTCCGGGGCGTGGTGGACGCCTCGATCCGGGTTCCCATTGACCGGCTCGACCGGTTTATCGACATGGTGGGCGAGCTGGTGGTGGCCCATTCCATGGTGGCCCAGGATGAGGTCGTGGTCGATGGCGGACAACACGATCTCCAGAAAAAGGTGGCCCAGACCGGGAAGATCGTCCGGGAGCTCCAGAACATGAGCATGTCCATGCGGATGATCCCATTGAAGGCGACCTTCCAGAAAATGGCACGGCTGGTCCGGGACCTGAGCCGGAAGGCCGGCAAGACCGTTTCTTTCGAAACCGATGGCGAAGACACGGAGATCGACCGGAACATGGTCGATATCATCAATGATCCCCTGGTCCACATGGTCCGCAACGCCGTTGATCATGGGCTGGAAGCCCCGGACGACCGTGAGGCCGTCGGAAAGCCCCGGACCGGCGGAGTCTGGCTGTCAGCGTATCATGCCGCCGGAAACGTGGTGGTGGAAATTGCCGACGACGGCCGGGGCCTGGACCGGGAGGCAATTGTGGAGCGGGCCGTCGAGCGGGACCTGATTTCCCCGGGGGAGCATCCCGGCGACCGGGAGATTTTCAACCTGATCTTTGAGCCCGGCTTTTCCACGGCCAGGACCGTTTCCGAGGTCTCCGGCCGGGGCGTCGGCATGGACGTGGTCAAGACCAACATCGAGTCGATCCGGGGGCAGGTCGAGGTCCAGTCCCGGCCCGGCGAGGGGAGCGTCTTCCGGATGAGCCTGCCCCTCACCCTGGCCATTATCGACGGGATGGTGGTCCGGGTGAGCACCGAAAAATACGTCATCCCCACCGTCTCCATTGTCCGCTCCGTCCAGCCCGACGCCGCCGAGCTGATCAATGTCCTCCGGCGGGGGGAGATGCTCCGGCTCCAGGGCCGGCTCATTCCTCTGTTCCGGCTTGCCGAGCTCTTCGAGGTCGATGGTGCCGAGGCCGACCCTACCCGGGCCATTGTGGTGGTGGTGGAGGACGACGGACGTCAGGTCGGCCTCCTGGTGGATGAGCTCATCGGCAGCCAGCAGATCGTGATTAAGACCCTGGGCGACGCTTTGGGGGACATCTCCGGCATTTCCGGGTCGGCCATCATGCCCGACGGCCGGGTGGGGCTGATCCTCGACGTGGGCGGCCTGGTCCGGATGGCCGGCACCGATGGGGGCGGTAAGCCATCTCCGGGCGTGGGCGGAGCGGCGGAATGATAGTTGCCGACCGGTGCGTGTAAGAGCGGGATGTCCGCCATGGACCTGATGTCACTGGAGCTGACCGAAAAGCAGTTCAAACGGATCAGCCGGATCGTCCATCGCCTCTGCGGGATCTACCTGAAATCGGGCAAGGAGGCCCTGGTGCGGGCCCGGCTGATGAAGCGACTGCGCGCTCTCCGGATGAGCAGCTTCGAAGCCTACATCCGGTACATCGAAAGCGATGCCGGGGCTCGGGAGCTGGAGATGATGGTGGATGTGATGACCACCAACAAGACATCCTTCTTTCGGGAGTCGGCCCATTTCGATTTTCTCCGGGACCAGGTCCTGCCCAATCTGACAAACTGGCGGATGCGGTTCTGGACCGCCGCCTGTTCATCGGGTGAAGAGCCTTACTCCCTGGGGATCCTGTTACGGGAACACGTTCCGGACGTGGATCGGAAAGACGTTAAAATCCTGGCCACCGATATCTCCACCCGGATGCTCGAACGGGCCCGGACCGGCGAGTACGGTGCCGACACCCTCCGGGATCTCCCCCGGCCCCTGTTGAGCAAATACTTTCAGCGGGTGCCGTCGGGTACCGGCGGGGAGCCGTGGTACCAGGTTTCCGACGCGGTTCGGCGGAGCGTCCGGTTCGCTCGGCTGAACCTGATCGAGCCCTGGCCCATGCGAGGCCCCTTTGATGTGGTGTTCTGTCGGAACGTGATGATTTACTTTGACCGTCCCACCCAACAGCAGTTGATCAACCGGTTTTGGGAGCTGCTGGATGAGGGGGGGTATCTGTTCGTCGGCCACTCCGAGGGGCTGTCGGCCATTACGCACAAGTTTCACTACGTCCGGCCGGCGGTTTACCGGAAATGATCGTGCGAAGGCGCGGAGGACGCTCATGAGGCATGTCGTCATGGTAGGGGATATGAAGGCGGGGGCGAAAGACGACGTGCTGGTGACCCACGCCCTGGGCAGTTGTCTCGGGCTGATGGTTTACGACCCCGCCGCCCGGGTGGGCGGTTTGCTCCATGCGATGTTGCCCCTGTCGAAGATCAATCCGGCCAAGGCGCGGGTCAATCCTTATATGTTCGTCGATACGGGGGTGCCGGAGCTCTTCAAGACGATTTACGGGATGGGCGGCCAGAAATCCCGGATGATCGTCAAGGCCGCCGGATGCGGACAACCATTGGGCAACAACGAGATGTTCAAGATCGGGGAGCGAAACTACACCGTGCTCAAGAAACTCCTCTGGAAGAACAACGTGCTCCTGGAAGCCGAGGATGTGGGGGGAACGGCCAGCCGGACGGTTCATTTCGAGCTCTCCACCGGCCGGACCACCATCAGCAGCAGCGGAAACCGGACTGAGATCTGACCGCCGGGGCTTTTGGGAAGAATCATGTCGGGAGCGTTGGATCCGCGGCGACGCGGAACGCTCCTAATAGCAGCAACAGGGGATCCGGATGAAGAAACCGACAGTTAGGCGGAGGCTCGGAACCATCACCGTGATCATGATTGCGGCGTCGATCCTTGTAGCCGCCGTGTTCAGCGTGTATGATTACACTCGGGAGCGGGCCCGACTCCGCCAGAGCTTTGAAGAGATGATCGATCCGATCTCCAAGCGACTGGCCAACAGCCTGCAAAAGCCGGTCTGGTTTCTCGACGAGGGGCTTACTCAAAAGCTCATCGAGCTGGAGATGATGGACAAGCGGATTTACGGCGTGGTGGTTAAGGAGTCGGACGGCAAAACCGTTTTCTGCGCGAAGGTCCGGGATAAGGACTGGGGTGTGGCGGACTCCAGGGGCGACATCGAAGGGGAGTATGTGGTTCAGGATGAGCCCATCACTTATGAAGAGAAGGTCATTGGATCAGTGGAGATTTATTTCACGACCCGATTCATCCAGCGGGCGCTCCAAAGTCTTATTTACGAGCTGGTTTTCAAAGTCCTGACCATGAGCGTATGCCTGGTCTTGATCCTTCTGCTTATCGTCAACCACTTTTTCATCCGGCCGGTGGCCCAGGTGAGCCGGGGGCTTGATGGCATCCGTCGGGAGGTGGACGGCGCCACCCACCGGGTTTCGGTCACCGGCGACCGCCTCACCGAAGGGGCCGGCAGGCAGGCGTCGGCGGTTGAGGAGACTTCAGCATCCCTGGAAGAGATGAACGCCATGACCCAACAGAACGCCCGGAACGTCCGCCATGCCAGCAACCTGATGACCGAGACCGCCGGGGTGGTGAACTCGGCGGTCGAGTCCATGGGCCGGCTCACCGAGTCGATGGCCCGGATCACCGAAAACGGCGAAAAGACCCGGAAAGTTATCGGGACCATCGAGGACATCGCCTTTCAGACGAATCTCCTGGCCCTCAATGCGGCGGTCGAGGCGGCTCGTGCCGGTGAGGTGGGCGCCGGTTTCGCGGTGGTCGCCGAAGAAGTCCGGAACCTGGCCCTCCGTTCCAGTGAAGCCGCCCGGAACACCGCTGAGCTCATTGAAGCCTCGGTGACCGGCATCAAAGACGGTTCCGCCTCCGTAACCCAGGCCAACGAGGCCTTTTCAGACGTGGCCGAGGGGAGTAAAAAAGTGGAAGCCCTTCTCCAGGAGGTCACCGTTGCCTCCGAGGAACAGGCTGACGGCATCCGTCAGGTCAACCGTGCCATGGGCGAGATCGACCGGGTCACTCAGGAAAACGTTACCAGTGCCGAGGAGATGTCCGCGGCGTTGAAGGAGATCCGCGGTCAGATCGACCGGATGAAGGGGCTTATTCTCAAGCTGGTGGCCCTTATCGGCACCCGAGGGGCCCAGCAACGCGGCTCGGGAGATCGGGCCGTCACGGCTGGAGAGCGGTCCCGGGCCCCGAACGGCCGCCGAGCCCTGGCTCAACGCCAGGGGGGCGTACCGAAAGCCCTTGCTGCTCCCGGAAAAACGGAGGAGAGTTAAGTGATGCCCGACGACGCTTTCACCGACCGGATCGAGGCGGCAATGGCCGGGGTTCCCCCCCCGCCCGAACCGTTGACCGCGGCTCTGGACATCCTGGCCTCCGGTTCGGAAGACGCCGATCCTTTGTGTAATGCCTTGGATGCGGCCCCTGCTTTGGCCGAAAAAATCCTTCACCTGGCCGCGTCGCCCTACTTCGAGCCGGCGGCCGTTCCGGAGTCTGTCCGGGAAGCCGCTGAAATCCTTGGCCCCCGCCGGCTGCTCCAGTTGGCGATGGCGGTCCATGCCGGAACAATACTGAATCGTCCCGTGCCCGGCTACGATCTTCCGGCCGGAGAGCTCCGGCGCCATGCCATCGGGGTGGCCATTGCCGCCGAGACCGCCGTCCGCCGGCTAGAAGCCGAAGACGATGGGCTGGCCGATCTTTTCATCGCCGCCATCTTCCACGACATTGGCAAGCTCGTTCTGGGGCCTTTGGTGGCTGAGCACTTGTCGGCCATCGAGGCGATCACCGCCGGAGGGGAGTCCTTCGAGGTGGCCGAGCGGCGGGTCTTGTCCACCGACCATGCCGAGGTCGGCTCCCGGATTCTGGCCCGGTGGGGCTTTCCCGAGGGAATTGTCCGGGCCGTCCGCTGGAGTCACGCGCCGGATGAAGTCACTCCGGCCGACCGAGGGGCTGACGTCCTCCATGTGGCCAACGTCCTCTGCCTTTCCATCGGGATCGGGGTCGGCAAGGAGGAGCTTCGCTACAAGACTTCGCCGGCGGCTCAGAAACGGATCGGCGCCACCACCGTCCACCTTGAATGGATCGCCAGCCATACGCTGCAATGGATCAACGATTTATCCCAACGACTGACATTTCACACTCCAACCGGAGGAGAGGACCTGCTATGGCGGTAAACGTGCTCGTGGTTGATGACAGCGCCGTGATGCGGGCAATGATCCTCAAGTCCCTGCGGATGAGCGGCATCGATCTGGGGACAACCCGTGAGGCCACGAACGGCCGGGAGGGACTCGACGCCCTCCGGGACGCCCCCGTCGATATCGTGATCGTCGATATCAACATGCCGGTAATGACCGGCGAAGAGATGATCGACCGGATGAAGGCCGATCCGGCCCTGCGGGACCTGCCGGTTCTGATCATCTCCACCGAAGGGAGCCGGGCTCGGCAAGAACGCCTGCGGGAGCTGGGCACGTCCTTTATCCATAAACCCTTCGCGCCGGAAAAAATTCGGGACACTATTCAAACCATGCTGAAGACGGGAGGCCGGGATGACGGAGAAAATTAAGGAAATCCTTTACGGCGTCGCCGAGGATATTTTCGAGAAGCTGGCATTCATTTTTTCATTTCGGGAGGAGGAGCGGGGGGACATGGACTACGGCGACGCCGTGGCGGCCGGCGTCTCTTTTTCCGGCCAATTCAAAGGTCGGCTCGTCATGGTGGTCTCCGCCGACATGTTGCCGGAGCTGGCGGGAAACATGCTCGGCATGGATGACGTCAACGATAGCACCGCTGAGCAGCAGCACGATGCCTTAAAGGAGCTGATCAACGTCGTCTGCGGCAACCTGCTGCCGAAAATTGCCGGCAAGGAGATCGTTTTCAACGTGGATGCCCCCCGGATTATATCGGACCCGGCGGCCATCGGCCGGAGTGAGTCCCCGGCCGCCGTTGCCCGGCTGGCCCTGGAGGACGGCCAGTGTGACATCCTCTTTTTCGTTGACGGAGAGATACCGGCGGAATTATAAATCCAGGTTCCCTGGAAAAGAGACATCCGAGGTTTCCAGCAAAGAGACCTCCGAGGTTTCCAAAGAGACCT
>CAZWGY010000104.1:10503-11939 GCA_964633575.1 uncultured Desulfobacteraceae bacterium | reverse complement strand
AGCGCGCCTGCTTTGGGAGCAGGAAGTCGGAGGTTCAAATCCTCTCGCCCCGACCACTCCCAACCCCGGCAATCATAAATCTAAAATCATTGCGGCCAGGACGCCCGCGCTCCGGGCAGAGGCTCGATCCATTGTCCCCGCGACCATCCAATCATTTCCTCACCCCGCTTCGGCATCCTCTCACCGGCCCCGCCCGGGCCGCGTTGCGGGCATACAGCCTGATTTTCCGAGCGGCAATTCCCCTGCTCCGCCATTCCCCCCGGCTGGCCGACGGATACAGCCGGCGGCGGCTTCGGCCGCCCCCGCCCGCCGCCGACCTCTGGGTTCAGGCCGCATCAGCCGGCGAGGCCCATCTGGCGGTCCAGCTTCTTGCCGAGCTAAGGCCCCCATCCCCCATTCGGGTCCTGGTGACCGCTCAGACCCGGCAGGGGCTAGATATCCTCGGCCGGGCCATCGACGGCCCCCTCCGGTCCCGGCAATCCGTGCGGGCGGCCGCCGCGCCCTTCCCGTTCGACGCCCCCACCCTGATGTCCGCCGCCGTTGACGCGGTGTCTCCCCGAGTGGCTGTTCTGCTGGAGACCGAGCTCTGGCCGGGCTATCTCCGGGCTCTGTCCCGCCGGCGGATTCCCACGCTGTTGGTCAACGGCCGGCTCTCCGTCCGCGGCTTTCGGAGATATCGCCTTTGGCCGTCGGTCTGGAAGGCTCTCCGGCCCGACCGGGTTCTGGCAATCTCCCCGGCCGACGCCGACCGGTTCGCAAGGCTTTTCGGTCCGGCGGGGATCTCGGTGATGCCCAACATGAAGTTCGACCGGCTCCCCGCAACCGATGGGCGCCCCCCCCGCCCGTCCGGCTTTCCCGATGACCGTCCGGTGGTGGTCCTTGGCTCCGTCCGACAGGCCGAGGAGTCGTCGGTGGTCCATGTCATCGGACGTCTCCGGCGGGCGCGGCCCGATGCGACCATCGCCCTGTTTCCCCGCCACATCCACCGGCTCGATGCCTGGGCCGCCCGCCTGGACCGGATGGGGATTTCCTGGACCCGGCGTTCCCGGTTGACGGCCGGTGCCGGGGCGGCGGTGATCCTCTGGGACCGCTTCGGCGAGCTGCCCGCCGGATACGGGGCCGCCACCGCCGCCTTTGTGGGCGGGAGCCTCGCCCCGCTGGGCGGGCAGAACATTCTTGAACCCCTGGCCGCCGGGGTGGTTCCGGTGACCGGCCCCTCCTGGGAAAACTTCGCCTGGGTCGGCCGGGGGATCGTCGCGGCCGGATTGCTCCGAATCCGGCCCGATGCCGAAGCGGTGGCGGCCGCGCTTCTGGACAGCCTTAACCGACCCGACGACCGGGCGGCGGTCCAACGGCGAGCCCGAGAGTACGTGGATGCCCGGCGGGGCGGGACCGACCTCGCCTGCCGAGCCATTTTGGATTTTGGATTTTAAATC
>CAZWGY010000104.1:0-10403 GCA_964633575.1 uncultured Desulfobacteraceae bacterium | reverse complement strand
GCGGGGCGGGACCGACCTCGCCTGCCGAGCCATTTTGGATTTTGGATTTTAAATCGTGCTAACCTATCACCCATAACCCATAACCCATAACCCATAACCCATAACCTATCACCCATAACCTATTACCTATTACCTATTCACCTATGGCTCAACTTCCCCCCTGCTACGGGATCATCCCGGCCCGGTACGCATCGAGCCGGTTTCCGGGAAAGCCCCTGGCCGAGATCCTCGGCCGGCCCATGTTCTGGCACGTTCACACCCGGGCGAGCCGCTGCCCGGATCTGAAGACGGTGGTTCTGGCCACCGACGACGACCGGATTCTCCTGGCGGCCGAGGCCCTTGGGGTCCCGGCCCTTCTGACCCGGGTGGATCATCTTTCCGGCAGCGACCGGGTGCTGGAGGCCGCCGAGGCCCTGGGCGTCCCCCAAACGGCGGTGGTGGTCAACATCCAGGGGGACGAGCCGGCGCTGGACCCGGCCATGCTCTCGGCCCTGGTGGCCCCGTTTGCCGACCCCGACGTTCGGGTGACCACCCTCGCGGCCCCCATCCCGGCGGAGGCGGCTCGCCAAACCGACCGGGTCAAGGTCGTCACCGCGGCCGACGGCCGGGCCCTCTATTTCTCCAGGGCCCCCATTCCGTGGGTCCGTGAGGGGGGCGGCGGCCGGTGGATGGGCCACATCGGCCTCTACGCCTTCAGGATGGAGACCCTCCGCCGGTTTTCAGCGCTTCCCGAAGGCGACCTCGAGCGGGCGGAAAAGCTGGAGCAGCTCCGGCTCCTGGAAAACGGGATTCCCATCCACGTGGTTCCCACCGAATACGCGGGGCTCGGCGTTGACCGGCCCGAGGACATCGGGGCGGTGATCCCCCTGCTCAAGGCTGAACCTGAACCTGAACCTGAAACCTGATCAGAGCTCCGAGGTTTCCAAATTTTTTGGAAACCATAGATAGGTGATAGGTTATGGGTGATAGGTTAGCACGATTTAAAATCCAAAATCTAAAATCCAAACCCTATCCACCTCATAAGATTCCGGATTCCACCCACTGAAAAAATGGGTCCGCGTATGCTCCGAAATCGATTTCCACGCCGATGACGATCAAATCCAGGGGGAGCGGATCGGCGGCCGGCAGCCGGACGGCGTCCTTTTCGGTGGTCACCAGGATCTCGGCCCCGGCCTTCCGGGCCGTTTCGACCACGTTTGAGATGTCGTCGGCGGTGTAGGAATGGTGGTCGGCGAACCCGAATTGTCCGACCACCGTCGCCCCGAGTGCCGTTGCCGACCGCTCCGCCTCGGCGTTGTCGGCGATCCCGGAAAAGACCAGCGTCCCCCGGTCCGGAGATGTCATAAGCCGTCGGATTTCGCCGGGGTTAGGCGCCGTGGGAAAGGCGCCGGCGGTCCCCCGGCGGAGCGAGCGGATGACCGGACGATGGACGGATCTGAAGACGGGAGCCCCGGCCGGGAGAAACTTACGGAGGATTGCCTCGGCTTCGGCCCCGCCGTCGTCGGCCCGATCACACCGGGTCAGAACCGCTCCGTGAGCCCGGCCCAGGGCCGTGGGCGGCTCGCGGAGAGGCCCCCGGGGCAGGAGATATCCGTTGCCCAGGGGCCGGCGGGCGTCGGCCAGGACAATATCCAGGTTCCGCCTCAGCCGGAGATGCTGGAACCCATCGTCTATCAAGATCAGGTCCGGGGAGAAGCGATCCACGGCAACGGTGCCGGCCCGGTGCCGGTCCCGTCCCACCACCACCGGCACTTTTTTCAGCAGTTGGGCCATCAAAAACGGCTCATCGCCCGCTCCCTTCACGCCGAGGCGGGGCCGTTTCCCCTCTCCGTCGCTCACCACCGCCCCGCCCGCCTGGGCCGTGCCCCCATATCCCCGGCTCACCACGGCCGGCCGATACCCCGCTCGCCGGAGCCGGTCGGCCAGATAGAGGATCAGCGGGGTCTTCCCGGTTCCCCCCACGGTGATGTTGCCCACCGAAACGACCGGACGGGGCAGGGCCCGGGCCGCCGGCCATCCCCGGCGGTAGAGGCCGGTTCGGATGCGGACGGCCACCCCGTAGCCGATGGACAGAGCCCGCAGCCCCGCTCCCAGGACCGGGGCGGTGGCCTCGCCGGGTCGCGACCATAAGACCCCGGTGATCCGATCGTGATTCAAACCCATCGGTCGATGACGGCCAGGGTCCGGTCCACCGCCCCTCGGTGAGTCAATACGGCTTGCCGACCGGCCGCGCCGGCCGCTCGGGCCGCTTCGGGATGGGCCAGCCAGTGGCCGAGGACCGAGGCGACGCCGGCGGCATCAGTAACCCGGACCGCTCCCCTGGCCGCCAGGAGCGAAGCTGAGATCTCCCGAAATGCATCCATGTGGGGGCCGAACAGGACCGGAACGGCCAGAACCGCCGGTTCCAGGGGATTGTGGCCGCCCAGGGGGACGAAACTCCCTCCCACCACGGCCGCGTCGGCCGCTCCGTAGAGGGCCTGGAGCCGGCCGATCCGGTCCACCACCACCCCGTCAGCCGCCCCCGCCGCCCCCCCGGCCTCGATGGCGGTCAGCCGGGCCAGCCGGAAGCCGTGCGCCGAAAAGACTCGGGCCGCCGCGTCGGCCCGAGCCGGGTCCCGGGGCGTCACCACCGGGAAGAGGGTCGGATGAGCATCCCTCAGACGTTGAAAAGCTTCGGCCAGCACCGCTTCCTCGCCTTCGTGGGTGGACCCGACGACGACCACCCGGGTGTCGTGCTCCGCCCCGAGCGTTCCCCGGAGCGCCCCTTTGTCCGCATCGGAGGGCGGATCGCCGTCAATGTCGAACTTGAGGCTCCCCGTCACCGTCACCCGATCCGGGGGGACTCCCAGGGCGACATACCGCCGGGCGTCTTCGGCCGACTGAGCACAGACCGCCGACAGGCACGCCAGAGCAGGTTCCATCAGCCCGGCCAGACGGCGGTATCCGGCGGCGGACCGGTCCGACAGCCGCCCGTTGACCAGGACCGCCGGCACTCCCCGCCGGGCGAGATCGGCCAGGATGTTGGGCCAGAGGTCGGTTTCCACGAGGATCACCAGGTCCGGGGCGACCCGTCGAATGGTCCGGCGGACCGACGGCAGGAGGTCAAACGGGAAAAAGAACCGACCGTCGGTGAATCGGGCCAGACGGGCATCGGCCAGGTCGAACCCGGTCTGGGTGGAAGCCGAAACCACCAGGGATCCCGTCAGATACCGGTCCCGGAGCCCGGCCACCAGGGGGACCGCCGACAGGGTTTCCCCCACCGACAGGGCATGGATCCAAATCCGGCGTCCGGTCCCGGCCGGCGGCGGATCGGGGAGAATCAGGGAGAGCCGTCGGGGGACGCTCATCCGCCGCTTGGGAGCGGTGAGGATCCACGGCAGCAGGACCGGCCCGGCCAGAAGAGCCGAGGTATGAAGACCGAGGTTGTAGATAAGCCGCATTATGGACCTCCGGGTTATTCCGCGTTGAGCAGGAGAATGATGCCCAGACAGAAAAAGATGAGATTGGGCGCCCAGGTGGCCACCAGCGGGGGGAGCATTCCGCCGTAGCCGAGGGAAACGCAGAAAGAGTAGAATATCCAGTAGGCGAAAGCGACCACCAGCCCGTAGGCCACCCCCGCCGGCAGCCCCTCACGGAGGTTCCCCCGGAGGGAGATCCCGGCGCCCACCAGGGCGAGGATGATGCAGATGAAGGGAAAGGCGATCTTGGCATGGCGGTCCACCCGGTAAACCGTTGCGTCGTAGCCCTCCGACTCCACCTTCCGGATGTGGTCGCCCAGCTCGGCGTAACTCATCTCCTCGGCGGTGGTCACCCCGGTGCGGAGGTCCTCGAGGGAAAGGCCCAGCGACTCGTACCGGGAAGTAAGATAGGTGACGTTGTATTGCCCGGTCTCCGGATCGAGGACCTGCTCGAGGACCCCGAAAAGCTGCCACCGGTCGGCCCCGTAAATCGCCCGCCGGGCGTCCACCCGCCGGACCAGGGTAAAGTCCTCGTCAATCTGGAACCGGCTGAGGCCGAACAGGGTCTGATGGGCCCGATGGTAGTATTTGATGTGGAGAATGGACCCGTTCTCCTTCATCCAGATGTTCCGCTCCCGGGAGACCACCGCCGCCTTTTTCTTCACCTCCCGGAGCCAGATGTCGTTGGCCCGGGCCGAAGTGATGGGGACCACTCCCTCGTTGAAAAAAAAGAGCCCGATGGTCAGGAGGATGCTCATGCTGACCGCCGGCCGGACCAGAGTGTAGGCGCTGATCCCGCTGCTCTTGAGCGCAATCACCTCGTTGTGTTTGGTCATCAGGCCGAAGACGATGAGCACCGCCAGGAGTATGCAGACCGGCAGGACTTGAGATGTGATAAACGGGATGTTGTAGAGGAAAAAGGTCACCGCCTTTGTCGCCGGCAGGCCGGCCTCCAGAAAGTCGTCGATTTTTTCGAAGAAATCGACACAGAGGTAGATGCTCACCACCACGGAGATGGTGGCGATCAGAAGCCGGCTGATCTCCCGGGTCACGTAGCGGTGGATCGTGGTCACGGGCGCGCCTCCGGCGGCCGGCGGAACCGGGCCTTGAGCCGGTGGATCGCATAAGGCACGAACCCCGGCCGGACCGGCCGGTCCGCCGCGGCCCGGATGAACAGGAAGATCCCCAGCCCCCCGGTGACGAGGTTGGGAATCCACATTCCCACGGCCGCCGGGTAGGCCCCGGTCTCCCCGAAGACGAGGCCCGCCGACAGCAGGAGGTAGTAAAACAGGAAAAAGGTCAGACCGATCCCCAATCCAAAGGATCGCCGGGAGAACTTGGCGCCCACCCCCAGGGGCACGGCGAGGATCCCCAGGGCCAGACAGGCCACCGGGATCGAGAATTTTTTGTGCCACTCCAGCAGGGCCTGGTAGTAGCGGACATCGCGTTCGACCCGGGTCTTGATGAACCGCCGCAGCTCTGCCGGGTACATCTCCTTGTCGTCCTTGGGGCCGCTCCGGGCCGCAACCATGGCCTGCTGGAGGTCGAGGTGGAGATCGTAAGTCTCGAACCGGGCCGAGTTGACCGTCCGGGAAGTCAGGTCCACCTGGTTGATGGACCCGTCGAAAAGCCGCAGACGGAAGGCCGGGGTGTCTCCGCCTCCGAAAAGCTGGCCCCGGGGGGCGATGATGGTTACCGACAGCCGCCCGTCCCGGTCGTCCTGGATGAAGATGTCCATGAGAGCCTTGGTCCGGACGTCGATCCGGTTGACGTAGAGCATCACCCCCCGGAAGCTGTCGTTGAAGGTCCGCTCCTTCAGGCCGATATCGACGTTTTCGGCCGCCACCTGAACGGTCAGGTCCCGCAGGGCGAGCCGCCCCCAGGGGAGCCCGTAGGCGATGGTGGCGGCGGTGAGGATGCTTCCGGCCAGGCAGAAAGTCAAGACGGCCGGCAAGGTCCCGTAAAGGCTCACTCCGCCTGATTTTAGCGCCAGGATCTCGTTGTCCGAGGACATCCGGAGAAAGGTCAGCAGAACGGCCATCATCGTTGACATGGGGATCACGAAGACGAGAAAGTAGGGCATGGCGAACAGGAGCATCCGGAGGATCACGTCCAGCCCGATCTTGTAGTTGACCACCATGTTGGTGATGTCGAGAATCCGAGTGAGCAGAAAGATGAAGGTGAAAAACAGGAGGTTCAACAGAAAAGGGGGGACCATCTCCCGGCAGATGTAGCGGTTGGCGACCGTGTTAAGCTTCATCGTCATCCTCGTCCTCATCCATGTAGGCCCGCTGCCGCCGGAGCTTCCGCACGAATCCGACCACCGTAACCGCGGCGGCCAGGACAAAGAGGATCTCGTAAAGGTGGATCGCCAGAAACCGGAGCCAGGTCCGATGCCGGCTCAGGTCCTCCCGCCAGGCGGCTTCCAGCCCGTCGAGATCCCGGCCCACCGCCCCGGTCAAGGCCGCATCCACCGACGCCCCCGACCGGAGCCGGGACAGGATGTCGAGAACCGCATCCCGCCCGTGCTCGCGGAGCATATAGTCAACCACGCTCCGGCTTTCCTGGTAGGCCAGCATCAGGCGATCCCGGTCCATCGGAAACCGGTCGGTCAGCCGTCTGAGCGGGATCACCCGGTCGGCGAGGACCGCCCGAGTGAGCGCCGCGTCACCCTCGGTGCCAAAAATCTCGGAGATCCCGTCGCTCACCCACTGAGCGACCCCCTCGTCGAGCCACCGGGGAAGGCGGTCTTCGGGGATGTGGTGGTGGAGCAAAAGATGGCACAGCTCGTGCTTCAGCGTCCGGGCAAGGCTCTCCGCGTTCCGGTTGACCCGGGCGTAATCCATGACAATGACCCGACGGTCGGAGACGGCATAGGCCACGATGTATTCACTCCCGGCCCATTCCCGGAAGGTCGCCGTCTCCCGGATCACCACCACCGTGGGCCGGAAATCGGCCGTCCAGCCGAGAGTCCGTTCCAGATCGGCCCGGATCGCCGGATAGATCCGGGCGGTCTTCCGGGCCGCTCCGGCCAAAGCCTCGGGGTAGAGTACGGTCACCGCATCCGAAGACAAGCGCTGAAAATCCTCGCCGGAGGCGGACAGGGGACAAACCAGAAGGACCAGAACCAGAAACCGCGTCATCACGACCGACCAGCCCTATCAGACATTGTCATCGGCTTCGGCCCGGACCCGATCCCAGTACCGGAGCCGATCGGTGATGACCCGCTCGTGGCCCCGGCCGGTGGGAGTGTAAAACCGGGTCCCCACCAGGGCCTCGGGCAGGTGGGTCTGAGCACAAACCCCCTCATTATAGTCATGAGCATACCGGTACCCCTCGCCGTAGCCCATCGACTTCATCAACTTCGTCGGGGCATTCCGGATGTGGTGAGGCACCGGCAATGAGCCGGTCTCCTCCACCGTCCGGCGGACTTTTTTATAAGCAACGTAAACCGCGTTGCTCTTGGGCGCGGTGGCCAGATAGACGGCCGCTTCCACCAGAGCCAGCTCCCCCTCCGGCGATCCCAGCATCCGGTAGGCCGCTACCCCGTCGAGAGCCACCCGGAGGGCCGCCGGGTCGGCAACCCCGATATCCTCCGAGGCGAACCGGACCATCCGCCGCCCCATGTAGAGCGGGTCTTCGCCGGCCATGAGCATCCGGGTGAGCCAGTAGATCGCCGCGTCCGGGTCGCTCCCCCGGAGGCTTTTATGAAAGGCCGAGATGAGGTTGAAATGGCTGTCGCCGGCTTTGTCGGACCGGAGCGCCCGCCGCTGAACCACCGCCTCCACGATATCCAGCCCCACGGGGGTTCCGCCGGACGTGTCACCGGCCAGGTCGGCTACCGCCTCCAGAGTGTTCAGAGCGGCTCGGGCATCGCCGTCGGCCGACCGGATCAGATGATCCCGGGCCGAATCGGTGAGGGTCAGGCCGGTCCGGCCCAGCCCTTTTCGATCGTCATTCAGAGCCCGGTCGATGATCCGGCCCAGGGCATCATCGGAAAGGGCTTCCAGGGGGATCACCCGGCAACGGGAAAGGAGCGGAGCGATGACTTCGAAGGATGGGTTTTCGGTGGTGGCGCCCACCAGGGTGATCAGGCCGCTTTCCACGTGGTGAAGAAAGGCGTCCTGCTGACTCTTGTTAAACCGATGGATCTCGTCCACGAAAAGGAGCGTCCGCCGGCGGTGGAGATCCCGCTGCTCCCGGGCCTCGGCAATCACCGACCGGATCTCCTTGACCCCGGAGAGAACGGCGGAGAAGTGGACGAAATGGGAACGGGTCTGGCCGGCGATCAGCCGGGCCAGGGTGGTCTTGCCGCAGCCCGGCGGTCCCCAGAGGATAATGGAAAAAAGCCGGTCCGCCTCGATGGCATGGCGCAGCGGCGTCCCCGGCCCCACCGCCGCATCCTGGCCCACGAGGTCGGCGAGCCGTTCCGGCCGGAGCCGGTCGGCCAGAGGGGCCGAGGCTTCGGCCTCGGCCCGGGCCGCCTGCTCAAAGAGATCCACAGCGGATCACCGCCGTTTTCCCCGGCGGGGCTTCCGCCCGCTCCGCTCCCGGAAGATGAGCCGGAGCGGCGTCCGGTCCAGTCCCAGCTCCTCCCGGAACCGGTTGACGAGGTAGCGCTGGTAGGAGAAATGGACCGCCGATGGGCTGTTGACGAAAATCACCAGGGTGGGCGGCCGGGTGGCCACCTGAGTGGCGTAGTAGAACTTGATCCGCCGGCCCTTGTGGATCGGAGGCGGGGTCCGCTCGGCCGCGGCGGTCAGAGCCCGGTTGAGCGGGCCCGTGCTCACCCGGGTGGTGTACTGAGCATAAACCGCGTCCACCACGTCGAAAATCCGGGAAAGCCGGTGATCGGTAAGGGCCGACACCGTCAGGATCGGGGCGAATCCCAGAAACCGGGCCGCCTCCCGGAGCTCAGCCCGGAGCCGTCGGCCGGCGGCGGGATCATTACGCACCAGGTCCCACTTGTTGAGCAGAAAAATGCAGCCGCGGCCCCGCTCATGAGCATATCCGGCGATCCGGACATCCTGCTCGGTAACCCCCTCGGCGGCATCCAGCATCAACAGCGCCACATCGCAACGGTCAAGGCTTCCCAGAGCCTTGATGACCGTGATCTTCTCGAGCTTCTCGGAAACCTTGCGCTTCCGACGGATGCCGGCCGTATCGATGAGCCGGTAATGGCGCCCCCGCCGGGTGACCGCGGCGTCCACGGCGTCCCGAGTGGTCCCGGGAGCGTCGGAAACCACCAGCCGCTCCTCGCCGAGGATGGCGTTGATGAGCGAAGACTTCCCCACGTTGGGCCGACCCACCACCGCCAGACGGACGGCCGCTTCCTCCTCGGCCGCCGTGACCCGGGGCAGGGTCTCCACCAGATCGTCGATCAGATCGGTGACACCGTAACCATGGGCCGCCGAAACCGGATAGAGGTCGTCGATCCCCAGACCGTAAAACTCGTAAAGCGCGTCCTCGCGCTCCGGTCCATCGATCTTGTTGACCGCGAAGAAAACCGGCTTATTCAACGGGCGGAGCCGGTCGATCATCTCGGTGTCAAAGGGCGATGGACCGGACTTGCCGTCAAGCAGGAGAATCACCGCGTCGGCGGCCGATACCGCCCCGTCGATCTGCCGTCGGACCGCGGCCCCGAAATCCGCGTCTCCGTCCACATACCCGCCGGTGTCCACCAGGGAAAACGGGGTCTCGTCCCAGATCACCCGACCGTAATGCCGGTCCCGGGTGACGCCCGGCCGGTCATCCACAATGGCGTCCCGGCTCCGCGTGAGCCGGTTGAACAGGGATGATTTGCCCGCGTTGGGCCGACCCACCAGCGCCACCAACGGCAGCGGCCGGGATCCGATTGGCTGTTTAGCGTCGCTCAATTCCATAACCTCACGACTATACCCTCTTCGGCAGCCGTTGACAAAGGATTTTTGGGAAAGACCGTGATGGCACCGTTTGATTCCCCGTCGGCATCAGGTGAGTTGACCCGCTCCCAGGAAACCGCCGGTCGCCACCGCCGATCATCTTATGAAAAATTGTCCCGATTTCCGGCTTCGGTCCCTTGCCTCCCTGAATGTCCCTTCATGGGGACAAATCTTTTCAGCCCGCGGCCGGAACGCCCGAAGTGCCCGGCATGTCCATCCGGGCAAGGGCGGTCTCGGGGGGCCGCCTCTACTGGATCACGCGGACGGAGTGACATTACGCAATTGAAAAATTGAATTGATGTCAATATATTTTCTCTGATATGCTCAATTTGGTATGTTGCCAAGGTATATTATCCTTGATCAGCAGGTTGAAAGTGATGGTATCAGCGAAAATCTGAATCATGTCACCGTCAATACCGGCGCATTAACTCGCAAATATCCGAAAGGAATCCAAATGTCAGATGAGCTCTGGACTAAGCCTGGAGAAACATTAAGTCATAATAACGCAAGCAAGGAATTCGGGCTCGAAGAGCATGAGATAATTGAGGCCATAAAAGCCGGAAAGCTCCAATACAGAAAAAATTATGCCCATGGAAACCCGTACTTTAGATTGTTGAGAAAAGAAGTGATCGCTTTGACAATCGAATTGCGGGGCCATAACTATCTTGAAAGACAAGAAATAGAGCATAAAATCAAGAAGCTTACAAGAGAAATCAATAGCTGCAAAAGAAAAATCAAAGCGTGTGAAAAAGAGAAGGCATCACTCATTGAAGAGCTGTCTCAGCTCGAAAATAAAGCCTGACGACGCCTTCCAGTCGAGATAGATCTACATAAAGGAACCTTACGGCGGACTGGAAGCTCGCCGGTACATCCTTCGTCTCGATGAAATCGAGACGGGGCAGGGATTTGCCGGAGGGGCACCCCTAAAAACGTGATCTGCCCGCCCGAGCCCATGGGCTGCTGATTGACGGTGCCGGGGGTTCTGGTATGCGGGAATTAGAACCCGGGACCGGACCCAAATTTT
>CAZWGY010000103.1:9194-12005 GCA_964633575.1 uncultured Desulfobacteraceae bacterium | reverse complement strand
CCGGACGGCCATGGCCATCACCGGCGCCATGGCAACGCCCCCGCCGACGCCGAAGAGGATGTTGGCGACGAAGAGGTCCCAGAACCCGCCGGCCCAGGAAAAGGAGGCCACCGCGTAGGTAACGATGACTCCGCCGCTTATGGCCATGCCCCGCCGGCTCACCCGGTCGGCCAGATAGCCCATGGGCGTCTGGAGAACCCCGGCGGTGAGGACGCCTAATGCCACGAGGACTCCGATGGCCGAGGTGGACAGCCCCATCTCGGCGTCGGCGAAGACCGGCTGAAAGCCCCATAAGATCCCGATGCAGGCGGTGTAGGCGAATCGGAATAAAAAAAGCCCGATGATCCGCTCGTTCCGGAGCAGGGGCATCCAGCCGTTGAACCGATACCGTTGGGTTGACCGCTCCGACCGGACGGGCGGGAGGAAGACGAGGCTCAAGAGAAAGCCGATGAAGGCCAGGGCTCCCATGCAGAGAAAGGCGCCGTCCATGCTGATCCGGTCGCTGACCGCCCCGCCGATAATCGGCCCGAGGCTCAGCCCGAAGAAAACCGACATGTTGAAGGTCCCCATGACGACTCCTTCCCGGTCGGCCGGGGTGATGTCGCCCACATAAGCCTGGATCACCGGCATGGTCATGGCCGAGGCGATCCCCTGGATAAAGCGGATGGCGATGAGGGCCTCCACGGTCTGGCTGATGGCGAAGGCCACCGACAGGATCGCGTAGGCCAGAAGCCCGATGGTGATGAACGGCTTCCGGCCTTCCCGGTCCGACCGGCGGCCGAAGTAGGGGAGAAAACAGGTCCGGGAGATGGAAAAGGCCCCGAAGATGAGGCCGATGTAGATCCCCGACGCGCCCAGGTCATGGGCATAGACCGGCAGGAGCGGCACCACGATGCCCACCCCGGTGACGGTGGCGAAAAGCGAAAAAAAGAGGGTGCCGAAGATTTTTTTGTCGAGGGTCTCCATCCAATGTCCCGAAGCCGTGGCATGGTTGACGGTCCGTCCGCCGTGGTTGCCGGTCATAAGCCCTTTACTATAGCATCCGGGCTGGTTCAGAACAAGGATGTTCCGGCGCTTGCGCTTGACACTTGAAAACGGCGGTGGTTTCTGTTACTTCAGAACTTGGCTCAGGCGGTCCGCATGGGGCGGGCCGAAAACCCGATACGCGACGGAAGGAGGAGATCCATAATGAAAAGGTTCAAGCTGTCTCTACTTGTCACCGTTCTGGCCGTGACTCTGGTCGCCGGCCCCGCCCTGGCCGGCGAGACCCTCGATGCGGTCAAGGCCAAGGGCTTCATTCAGGTCGGGGTCAACCAGGGCCTCTTCGGCTTTGCCATGGCGGATGAAAAGGGCGTCTGGCGGGGCCTCGACGTTGACACGGGGCGGGCAATCGCCGCCGCCCTTTTCGGCGATCCCACCAAGGTCAAGTTCATCCCGTTGACGGCGGTCCAGCGGTTTACCGCTCTTCAGTCCGGCGAGATCGACGTTCTCTGCCGGAACGCCACCCGGACCCTGGGCCGGGACACGGCCCTGGGGCTTGATTTCGCTCATGTCAACTACTATGACGGCCAGGGATTTCTGGTGCCCAAGGCCCTCGGGGTTGCCGGCGCCAAGCAGCTTGACGGCGCCACCGTCTGCGTTCTGCCCGGCACCACCACCGAGCTCAACGCCGCCGATTTCTTCCGTTCCAACGGCATGAAGTGGAAGCCGGTGGTGATCGAGAGCACCCCGGAGCTCAACAAGGCATTTTTCGCCGGCCGCTGCGACTGCCTCACATCAGATACTTCCCAGCTCGCCGGGGTCCGGGCCGTGGCCCCGAATCCCGATGATTACATGATCCTGCCGGAAATTATCTCCAAGGAGCCCCTGGCGCCGGCGGTCCGGCACGGGGACGCGGAATGGCGTGATGTCGTGGACTATACGGTCCTGGCGATGATCGCCGCCGAGGAGCTGGGGATCAGCTCCCAGAACGTCGATGAGATGCTAAAGAGCAAGGACCCCAAGATCCAGCGGTTTCTCGGGGTGAGCCCGGGCAACGGCAAGGCTCTGGGGCTGGATGAGAAGTGGGCTTACAACGTCGTCAAGCTGGTGGGCAACTACGGCGAGGTTTTCGAGCGCAACGTCGGGGTCAACACCCCCCTCGGCCTCGAGCGCGGCCTCAATGCCCAGTGGACCGACGGCGGCCTGATGTACGCTCCGCCCTTCAAGTAACCTCCCCGGTCCGTTTCGGGAAAACCTCCGGGGGCGCTCCGGCGCCCCCGCTCAACCGAGACCGATGGCCCCATCCGACACACCCGATACCGCCCCGGCCGTTCCGTTCTGGAATGACCCGGACAAGCGGGCGATCTTCTACCAGATCGCCACCCTCATCGCCGTGGCCCTTCTGGGCTACTACCTGATCACCAACACCCTGGACAACCTGGCCCGCCAGTCCATCTCCACCGGGTTCGGCTTTCTGGAAAAGGAGGCCTCCTTTGAGATCGGCGAATCGGTGGTCCCTTATTCGGCGGCGGACACTTATGCCCGGGCCCTCTGGGTGGGGGTGCTCAACACCCTGAAGGTCTCGTTTATCGGGATCGTCATCACGGTGATCCTCGGGACGATCATCGGGATCGCCCGGTTGTCTTCCAACTGGCTGGTTTCCAAGCTGGCGGCAATTTACATCGAGGTCTTCCAGGACATCCCGGTCCTGCTCCAGCTCTTTTTCTGGTATGCGATCTTCTACGAGATGCTCCCGCCGCCCCGGGCCGCCGTGAGTCCGGTGGCGGGGGTCTTTTTGAGCAACCGGGGGCTGGTCTTCGCCGTGCCCGA
>CAZWGY010000103.1:4604-9094 GCA_964633575.1 uncultured Desulfobacteraceae bacterium | reverse complement strand
GGCGGGGCCAATCTCAGCCCGGAATTCGGAGCGCTCCTGTTGGGACTGGTTCTTTACACCGCCGCCTTTGTGGCGGAGATCGTCCGGGCCGGGATTCAGTCGGTGAGCCGGGGCCAGACCGAGGCGGCTCTGGCCATCGGGCTCCGGCCGGGACAGGTCCTCAACCTGGTGATCCTGCCCCAGGCTCTCCGAGTGATCATCCCGCCGCTGACCAGCCAGATGCTCAACCTGACCAAGAACAGCTCCCTGGCGGTGGCCATCGGCTATCCCGACTTCGTTTCGGTGGCCAATACCACCATCAACCAGACCGGGCAGGCCATCGAGGGCGTGGCTCTGATCATGCTCGTTTACCTCTGTTTCAGCCTGCTCACCTCGCTGTTCATGAACTGGTATAACAAAAAGATGGCCCTGGTGGAGAGATAGCGGATGGAAGAGCACCTGACCGTCCCGCCGAATCGCCCGGACGACGAGGATGACATCCGTCCGCCGGTCTCTCAGGTCGGCGTTATCGGATGGGTTCGGCAAAACCTGTTCAACGGCCTTTGGAATTCGATCCTGACTCTGGTCACTTTCTATCTGCTTTTGAAGGTGGTCCCGCCGCTGGTCCGATGGCTGTTCATCGACAGTCTCTGGCGTTCGGAGGCCGCCGCCTGCCATTCGGCCGGGGGGGCCTGCTGGTCGATCATCACTCACAACCTCCGGTTTATCATCTTCGGCCTCTACCCTTACGACCTCCACTGGCGGCCCCTGGTGGCGATGATTCTGCTGGTCGGGATGCTGATGGTCAGCCGGGACCGGCGGTTCTGGGGACGGCGCCTGGCTTATGCCTGGGCGGTCGGGCTGTTTACCATGGGGTTGTTGATGCGGGGGGGGCTTTTTGGCCTGGAATCGGTGGAAAGCACCAAGTGGAGCGGGCTGCCGCTGACCTTGATGCTGTCGGTTTTCGGGATGGTGGCCGCCTATCCCCTGGGGGTGGTCCTGGCGCTGGGACGCCGGTCCCGGATGCCGGCCATCCGGAGCCTCTGCGTGATTTACATCGAGATGATCCGGGGAGTTCCGCTCATCAGCCTTCTTTTCATGTCCTCGGTGATGTTTCCGCTGTTTCTTCCCGAGGGGATCACCGTGAACAAGATTCTCCGGGCCCAGGTGGCGATCATCATGTTCACGGCCGCCTATATCGCCGAGGTGGTCCGGGGCGGGCTCCAGGCCATCCCCCGGGGTCAGTATGAGGCGGCCGAGTCCATCGGGCTCAACTATTACCAGAGCATGCGGCTGGTGATCCTCCCCCAGGCCCTCAAGATCGTGATCCCGCCCTCGGTGGGGATTTTGATCTCAGCCTTCAAGGACACTTCCCTGGTGGTGATCATCGCGCTCTACGACCTGCTCAAGACCACCCAGTCGGTCCTGTCCAACCCCGAGTGGATGGGGTTTTCGCCCGAAGCCTACATTTTCATCGCCCTGATCTACTTTATCTGCTGCTACGCCATGTCGAGTTACAGCCGCCGGCTGGAGCGGGAACTCGGCGCGGGGGAGAGATAACATGAGCGAGATCCTGCCGGACAAGAAGACCACCGAGCGCCCCATCATCGAAATCGTCGGACTCCACAAGTGGTATGGGGACTTCCACGTGCTTCGGGATATCCATCTGACGGTCCAGAGTCAGGAGCGGATCGTCATCTGCGGCCCTTCCGGGTCGGGGAAATCGACGCTGATCCGGTGCATCAACCGCCTCGAGGAGCACCAGCGCGGGCGGATCATCGTGGACGACATCGAGCTGACCAAAGACATCAAAAACATCGAGAAGGTCCGGGCCGAGGTGGGGATGGTCTTCCAGCACTTCAACCTCTTTCCCCACCTCACCATCGTGGAAAACCTGACCCTCGGCCCGATCTGGGCCCGGAAGGTCCCTAAAAAGGAAGCCGAGGAGACGGCCATGTACTACCTGGAAAAGGTTCGGATCGCCGAGCAGGCCGACAAGTACCCCGGCCAGCTCTCCGGCGGCCAGCAGCAGCGGGTGGCCATCGCCCGGAGCCTCTGCATGAAGCCCAAGGTGATGCTGTTCGACGAACCCACCTCCGCTCTGGACCCGGAGATGGTCAAGGAGGTCCTGGACGTGATGATCTCCCTGGCTGAAGAGGGGATGACCATGATCGTGGTCAGCCACGAGATGGGGTTTGCCAAGAGCGTGGCTCACCGGGTTCTTTTCATGGACTTCGGCAAGATCGTCGAGGCCAACACTCCCGAGGAATTTTTCGAAAACCCCCGGCACGAGCGGACCCGGCTTTTCCTCAGCCAGATTCTTCACTAGCGGCGCTAACGAGCCGCTCCTCCGCGTCCCCGGCCGCCGCCGCCCTTTCCCCGACCGCCCCGCTTGCCGGGGCCTTCCTTGATCGCGTCTTCGCCAAAGGGCGGGAGGGTGCCCGCCTGGAAGGCGGAGACGGCCTCACGGACCGTCCCCCGGACGCATTGATAGACCGGGATGCCCGCCCGGCTCAGGACCTGGGCGGCCTTGGGGCCCATCTGACCGGTAACGAGGGCCTCGGCCCCCGCATCGACGACTCCTTTGGCGGCCGCGATCCCGGCTCCCTGGGACCGGTCCTGCTGGGTCGAGTTGTCCAGATAGTCGGTCTCGTTGGAGTCGGTATCCACTACGATGAACCCGGCGGCCCGGCCGAACCGGGGATCCACGTCGCCGTCTAACGTCCGGCCCGTTGAGCTGATGGCAATTTTCATGATGGTTGCTCCTTTCGTTGGAGTGAAATGAGGGTCATCGGTCCGCTGATGAGCGGTGGGAAAACCGGCGGAGATAAAACCGGTTGCCCTTGTATTCAACCGTAATCAGCAACTGCTGGTTGATCAACCGATCCACGAGCTCCCAACCGACGTTGGCCCGGTCGAGAAACGCGGTCACCGCGTCCTCACGCATCGGGTGAACGGCGCAGATCCCCAGAAGCGCCCCGGCCGGGTCGGCGTTCTCGTCGGCGGAAAAATCGGTGCCTTCGTAAGAGATGAGCAGCTCGACGCGGTCGAGGGCATCGGAGAAGACCTCATAGGCCCGGTGGAGGGTTGACTCGTCCGGCGGGCGAACCCAGGTTTCGGCCGGCGGGCGGGTCGGGGCGGAGATATAGGCGACGGCCGGGCCGACGGTTTTGAGAAAGGCCGCGACCGCTTCCAGGTGGGCCGGAGCGTCGTTGACGCCGGCCACCAGCATGGTCTCGGTCACCAACCGGCCGCCGAAGCCGTCGGCAAACGAGCGGATGCCCGCCAGGATCGAAGGCAGCTCGAGCTTTCCATGGGGCCGGTCAATCCGTTTCCAGACCGATTCGTCAACGGCATCGACCTTCAACGAGACCCAGTCGGCCCGGGCCAGTTCGTCCCGGACGTTCGGGTCGGTCACCAGCGAGGCGTTGCTGATAACCGCCACCGGCCGGTTCAGCCCTTTCAATCCGTCGATGAGTTCGCCCAGGCCGATGTCGAGGGTCGGCTCGCCGTCGGGGACGACCGTCAGGTAATCCACCGTCGTGCCCCCGGCTTCGACCCGGCGGAGCTTCTCCCCGGCCGCCCGGACCACCGCTTCGGGGGAGTAAAACGGTCCCCGCCGGATTTGCATCCGGGTGGTCCGGCCCACCTGGCAGTAAACGCAGGCATAGGAGCAATGCTTGGGGGGGATGGAATTGATCCCCAGGCTGTTGCCCAGTCTCCGGGAAGGCACCGGCCCGAAGGCCGGTTCGGTGTCGGGTGTCATTGGCGGCTCCTGTGTGGGTTCCGGGCGTCCCGGCGGGCGAGTTCCCTTGCAACCGCCACCGGCCCCGTTTATAGTGGATGATGATGGGATCGGGCCGTCCCCCAACGATGCCGGGGCGGCCGGGTCGGATCGCCCCGTGGCTGAACAAGGAGGTTGCCATGATTCCCCAACCCGGTAAACGATACACCTACGCCGACTATCTGGGCTGGTCGGGGGACGGGCGATGGGAGCTCATTGACGGAAGTCCCCGCGCCATGAGCCCGGCTCCTTCGGTTGACCACCAGCGGATTTCAGTGCGTCTGATCCGCCGGATCGCCAGCGCCATCGAGGACGGCCCGTGTGACGTCTTCCATGCCCCGTTCGATGTCCGGTTGGCCTCGACGCCGGACGCGGCCGACTCCGAGATCGTCAACGTGGTCCAGCCGGATGTCGTGGTCATTTGCGACCCGGACAAGCTCGATGCCCGTGGATGCAACGGCCCGCCGGACGTTATCGTCGAGATCCTCTCCCCGTCCACGGCATCTGTGGACTGCATCACCAAGCTGGCCCTGTACGAAGCCCACGGCGTGCGGGAGTATTGGATCGTGGACCCCGCCAACCGACTCCTCACCGTCCGGACGCTGGGGGATGACGGCAAGTTCGGCGTCTCGACCATTCACGCGCCCCCGGAACGGGTGGCCTTTGCCACGCTCCCGGACGTCAACATTGACTGCTCACGGCTCTTTTCCTGAACGCCATTCCCGTA
>CAZWGY010000103.1:3053-4504 GCA_964633575.1 uncultured Desulfobacteraceae bacterium | reverse complement strand
CCCGGAGCCAGATCGTTGTTCCCCGGTGCCGGGCCGGACCCCGCGTCAAAGCCGGGGGCGGTTTCCGTCGGGGTAGGGTAGGGGATGGACGGCTCGCCGGCGGGGCCGGTTTTGGGTTTGAGCTGGAGCCGGAGCCCCTGGCGTTTGCCCTCATCGGCGTAGCGTCCCCGTGACAGCCGCATGGCTCCCATGGGAGAGACCGTGATGGCCGGGCGGTTCTGGACCGGGCAGAAATGCTCGCAATAGCCGCAGCCGCCGCACCGGTTTTCGGCGACATGAGGCACGGGAAAGGGGTTGCCGGGCTCCCGCCGGAAGTCGATGGCGTCATAGGGGCAGACCTCGTCGCAGACCATGCAGCTCTTTTGATGCTCCCAGGCCAGACAATTTTGACGGTGGACGACGGCGATCCCGGGCCTCGCCCAGATCCGTTCCGGTGGAGACAGCGGCTGGATGGCGCCGGTGGGGCAGACATCCCCGCAGCGCGAGCACCGCGGGTCACAATAGCCCCGGCGGGGGGTGACCGCCGGGCTGAACAATCCCGGGAACCCGGCGGTCAGCCAGATCGGCTGAAGGGTGTTGGTGGGACAGGCCGTCATGCACTCGCCGCACCGGACGCACCGGGCCAGAAAGTCGGGCTCAGGCCGGGCCCCCGGCGGGCGTAACAGGCCGGGGGGCCGCACCTGGCCCTCGATCTCCTTGCCGGCCGGGGCCGTGATCCCGGTGAGGCAGGTGGCCGCCGCCGTCGCTCCAACGAGTCCCGCCCCCAGAAACCGCCTGCGGGAGCCGTCGATCCCGTCCGGGGCCGTTTCGCCCCGACCGGCCGGAAAAGAGACCGCTTCGACCGGACAGACCGTCATGCAGGTCCCGCAGACAATGCACTCGGGGTATCGGGTGGCCTCCGGCCGGTCGTTCGGGATGGCTCCCATGGGGCACCGACGGACACACTGGCCGCACTGGATGCAGGCCTCCGAAACCCGGCGGCGGATCACCGGCCGGACCGAGGCCAGACCGAGAAGCGCTCCGCTGGGGCAGAGATACCGGCACCAGAACCGGGGCGCCAGGCGGGCCGCGGCGAAAATCCCTCCGAACAAAACCAGGATAAAGAGGCCGGTGGCGTATTGCCGAGTCTCCACCGAAGCGAAGGTCAAGGCCCGGATATCCAGCCGGTCGAAGGCGGGCCGGAAAAGATCCAATCCAGCGGCCCCCGCCAGCCGGACCACCGGTTCGACCACCAAAGCGTAAAACCGGGTGATCAGGGAGAGGGGTGAGGCGAAGTGGACCAGGGAAATTCCCGGAAGCGCGGCGCCGATGACGGCGGCCAGGACCATGAGTGCTGAGTGCTGAGGACTGAGGACCTCCGGTTGTAGGGGCGGACCTGCGTGTCCGCCCTTTTGCGCCGGTTGTAGGGGCGGACCTGCGTGTCCGCCCTTTTGCGCCGGTTGTAGGGGCGG
>CAZWGY010000103.1:0-2953 GCA_964633575.1 uncultured Desulfobacteraceae bacterium | reverse complement strand
CCGGTTGTAGGGGCGGACCTGCGTGTCCGCCCTTTTGCGCCGGTTGTAGGGGCGGACCTGCGTGTCCGCCCTTTTGCGCCGATTGGTGGGGCAACCCCCCGTGTCCGCCCCTTTGCGCCGATTGGTGGGGCGAACCTTGTGTTCGCCCGCCTTGGGCTGAGCGGGGTGTCTTCGGCGTGCCGACGCACCAATCCGCGACGTCCAGGGTGGTGCCCATGGGGCAGACGTGGCCGCAGAAGGCCCGGCCGACCAGGGGGGCGGTGGCGATCACCACCGCCGCCGGCAACGCGGCCCAGAAAATGACCCGGGCCGCGAGGATCGTTATGGCCATCAGCGCCGGGTCGAGCCGGAGAAAGAAGTCCGGAGCCTCGATCCAGGGAAGGCCGGCGGCGAACAACAGCCCCAGAAAAACGGTCAGGCAGACGATCTGAGCCGGACGTCGAAGCCGCATCAGGCGGTGACGGTTTTCACCGTGAGCGCGTCGATGTCCATCCGGCCCAACCCCCGCTCATGGGCCTCCCGGATGTAGCGGACCTGATCCGGCCGGTATTTCTTCCCGTACCATTCAAAGGCCGACACGGTGTAGGCGTCGGCGGCCACCATGTCGGCGGAGGCGATGACCGTGTCCGGGGTCAGGACCTTACCCGGCCCGCCGGGGCCGCCGGTGGACAGCACCCGGGTGGCGTCGATCACCGTCAGGTGGGGTTTCAGCCGGGAGGCCAGATCGACGATGGTGGTGTGGAGATCGATCCGGTGCATGACCATCCGGTTCCGGATGAGCCCCATCATCCCCTTCATGGAGAGGCTCACTCCGGCCCCGGAGTGGGACTTGGCCACCGGCGCGGCGATGAGGACGTCGGCCTTCAGGACCTCTCTCATCACGTCGGTTCGGGTCAGGGATTTGCCGTCCGGGATCGGGACTTCTTTGTATTGGGATGGGTCGGTGACCATCCGGACCATTCGGCGGTCGATGACTTCGCAGGCCTCGGCGATCTTGGAGGCCTCCAGGCACATCTCCTCGGGTCCCAGGGGGTTATCGAGCACCATGACCCGGTCGGCCCCGGCTCCCCGGCAGAGCGCCGCCAGGGTCCGGACCACTTCGGGGTGAGTGTTGGACGCCCGCTCCGGCGGGGTCGGAAAGCTCATGTTCGGCTTGATCACCACTCGGTTGCCGGGCTTGACAAACCGGTCGATCCCGCCCAACAGCTTCACGGCGGCCCGGACGGCCGCCTCGGGGGCCCCTTTGGCCACCGCAATGTCCGGCGGGCCGGCTTCGGCGAATAATTGACCGGGCATCACCCAGCCCGATACGCTCAGGGCCGCGGCGCTCCCCATCTGATATTTCAAAAAATCCCGTCGAGTCAGTTTTCGTGACATATCGGCTCCTTTCAGTGAATTTCAGAAAATGGATATCCGGTGGCCGGGTGGGGCAAAGGGTCCGCTCAGTGATCGCCCTTGGGGGATACCGGCAGACCTTCGGCCAGAGCCCGGCCGATCCGGATCAGGGTTTTCCGGTTCTCCGGACCGTCGTCAAAGGCGGTGAGGCTGACGTAGAACGGCCCGGCGGTAAAGATCAGGTAGTAATCGGCCAGCGCGGCCCGGTCCCCGACGTCCACCGCCGTTGTCTCCGGCCCCGCGCCGTCTTTGAAGACCGCTCCGGCCGCCGCCGGATCGGTCATCTCGTAAAGCCCGACGTTCAATCGTCTTCCGTCGGCCCGGCGGGTCCCGATCCACGCCCGGCGGAACCCGCTCCGGATGAACCGCTCCGCTCCGCCGTTGATGGCCGCGAACAGGGCCTCGGCCCCATCGGCCGTCTGGCCCGGTCCGTCGGCGGCAAGCCCCGGCACGGCGTCGAGATACCCGGACAGGGGCGAGTCGGCTCCGGCCGGCGGGGGGATCAGGCAGAGGGCGAGGACCAGGGGACGCCAAAACCAGCGGGTCATAAGCGGACCCGATCGATGGCGGCACCGCCCACGTCCATCCGGCCGAGCCCGGCGGCCGCGGCCCGGGGGATCATCCCCACGTCGGCCGGGTCGAGATCGAGGTATCGGCAGATGTAGGCGTCGGCGAGGACCGGATCAGTCCCGGCGATCACCTCGCCGGCCCGCCCCAGCTTTCCCGGCCCGAAGGGACCGTTTGTCATGATGAAGGCGGTGGCGTCAATCACCACCAGGTCGGGAGACCGGAGCCGGTTGATGTCGGCGATGCACTGGTGGGTATGGTCGAGGTTCCCGTACCAGCCGCTGCCCCCGGCGCCCGTGTGAAAATAGCGGCAGGTGGAATGGGGCGCGGCCCCCATCATGTTTTTCAGAACACCCGAGAAATTCGTTCCCTCGTGGTGCTTGACCACCGAGACGTTGATGAAGACGTCGCAGTCGAAGAGGTCGGAGACGACCCGGGCTCCCTTCAGGGCCTTGCCGCCGGGGACCGGGCGGGTCACGTCGGCGCCGGGCCGGTCGATCCCGGCCACAGCCGCCTTCAGGTCGGCGTAATGAGTCCCCCGGGACCAGTAGCCGTCCGGCTCCCCCTTGAGGCTGACCATCCGGCCCGCTCCCGCCCGGCGGCAGAGCGAGACCACCGCCAGGGCCACATCCGGGTTGACATGGGTGCCGGGGTTGCCAAAGGGGGAGTTGATCAAGAGGCCGACGTTTGCGCCTTTGGGGACGAATCGCTCCATCCCGCCGATGGCGGCCAGAGCGGCAACGGTATTTTGAAAGGGGTCCTTCCCGGACACAACCGCCAGGTCAGGCGCGTCGGCGGCCCGAGCCCACCGGGGGAAGGGCGAAAGGTTAACCATGGACGCGGCCCCCAGGGCCACGCCGCCTTTGAGGAACGCTCGTCGGGTAATGAAAGACATGGGATCACCTGGTCCGTGGGGGAAAAAGGGCTGAGTGTGGAGCCGCGACCGTGGATGAGGACTGAGGACTGATAGAGACCTCCGAGGTTTTGGGAA
>CAZWGY010000102.1:3059-12007 GCA_964633575.1 uncultured Desulfobacteraceae bacterium | reverse complement strand
AGGGAGATGACCCATGAGATGTCAATCCAGAAACGTAATTGGACCGCTTACGGTTGTACTGGTGAGTGTCTTACTGACGCTGTCGGCCGTCCCTTCGGCGGCAAAGGACATCTATCGCTACAAGCGGCTCTGGCCGACGCTCCAGCAGCCATGGTACTTCTCTTTTCCCAACGACGTCACCACCGACGACGATGGATATGTTTACATTGCGGATACCGAAAGCCACCGGATTCAAAAATTTACCGCCGACGGCGGATTCGTGACCGCCTGGTATACGGGAACACATCCTCCCCGGGCGATCTCGACGGGACCACGGGGGGATATTTACGTGGCCGGCGACAGAGAGTGGGTGCTTCGGTTTTCACCGGACGGGCAATTTCTGTCATCCTGGCCGATTTTCAACGCCGGCGGTGCCACCGGCATGGCCATCGATCATCGGGGCGTGGCCAGCATTGCTGACGGCTTCGACCACGTCATCACTCAATACACCACCGACGGTGACTTTATCCGCCGCTGGGACACCACCATCGGAGATGAACCGGGACAGCTCAACGGTCCCTGGGATCTGGCGGCCGACGACAAGGGCTTTGTTTACATCGCCGACATCCACAACCACCGGGTCCAGAAATTCACCACCGACGGGACCTGGATTGCTGAGTGGGGAGAATCCGGGAAAGCGGAGAGCCAATTCAACGAGCCCAACGGGATTGCCGTGGCCGGTGATCGGGTTTACGTGGTCGATACCTTGAATGACCGGGTTCAGGTTTTTGACCTGGAAGGCGACTTTCAGTTCCAATTCGGCTCCGAGGGCAGCGGAGATGGCGAGTTTTACGCGCCCACGGGCCTGACGGTCGATGAGGACGGCTTTATCTATGTGGCCGATTCGAACCGAAAACGAATTCAGAAATTCGCCCCGGACGGCACGTTTGTCGCCAATTGGCAGAGCCGGGGGGGCGGTCCCGGATGGTTCGAGCAGCCCCACGGCATCGCGGTGGCTCCCGATGAAACCGTTTATGTGGCCGATTCCAATAACCACCGGATCCAGAGATTCGACAACCGGGGGCGATTTCTGGCCGAATGGGGAAGCCGGGGGACCGGGGACGGTCAATTCGATGCGCCCTATGGGGTCGCCGTGGCCCCGGACGGCAGCGTTTACGTGGCCGATACCTTGAACGGCCGGATTCAGCGATTTGAAGCGGATGGCGGCCATCTATCCACCTGGGATGGCGCCGACGCCAATGGAATGCCGTTGTATGACCCCACCGACGTGGCCGTGGATGACGACGGGTCCGTTTATGTGGCCGACTGGGAAAACAGCCGGATTTGCAAATATACCGCCGATGGCGATTACCTGGCCCAGTGGACCGGGGCGGACGGTGACGCCGGACCGCTCCATCGACCCCAGGGAATCGCCGTCAGCGGAAATACGGTTTACGTGGCCGATACTGACAACGACCGGATTCAGGTATTTGACCGGACGGGGACGCCCATCGGGGCGTGGGGGGAGACCGGACATGGCCCCGGTCAGCTTTTCGGACCGGCGGGAATCGCCGTGGACCCGGACGGGCGGGTCCTGGTTTGTGACGTGAATAATTACCGGGTCCAGGCATTTTTGCCGGACGGAACCTTCGAGAACGACTTTGGCGGTTTTGGCTCAGCGCCCGGCCGGATGAAGAAGCCCAACGGCGTCGCGGTGGGGCATAACGGCGCCGTCTATCTGGCCGATACCGGTAATAACCGGGTTCAGGTCTTTCACCGGGCGAGCGATGATGAACGGCTCATCAAGGCCATCATCGTGGCCGGCGGCGGGGATTACCGGGGGAATAATCTCTGGCCTGCCACCGCGGCGGCGGCCAATTTCGCCTATCGGGCGTTGGTCCATCAGGGCTTTTCCCGGCAGCTCATCCGATACCTGACCTCGGACCTCGAGCTGGACCTCGACGAAAACGTGGAGACCCAGGACGTGTATGGGCTCCCCGGCGGATCGGCCCTAGCGGAGTCGATCACCGGCTGGGCCGCCGACGCGGACGGGCTGATCGTCTATCTCGTGGACCACGGCAAACCCGGCGTCTTCCGGCTTTCGGAGTCGGAGATCATGACGGCCGGAGAACTGGATGGATGGCTTGACGCGCTCCAGTCCGACATCGGCCCCGATGTCGCCGTGATCTACGACGCCTGCAACGCCGGGAGCTTTTTGCCTGAGCTGACGCCGCCCGCCGGAGCCAACCGGGCCGTGATGGCTGGGGCCGGCGCGGATGAGGATGCCTTTTTCGTGAGCCAGGGGGCGCTCTCCTTTTCCGGGATCTTCTGGAACCGGATCTTCAACGGCGAGACCCTGGCGGGGGCCTTTGCCGGGGCCGCCGAGACGGTGGGCGAGATCGGCGGCTTCCAGCATCCCGCCGTGGACGCCGACGGGGATGGCGTCGGCAATGAAGCCGATGATTATCAACGCCTGGCCGACTTTAACCTGGTCAACGCCACTGAGGTGCCCGGCACGGCCCCGACCATCGGCGAGGTTACCGTGACGCCGGACGATTCCGGCTCGGCGGACATCCGGGCGACCGGGGTGTCTGAGGGGACCGCCCGGGTCTGGGCCGAGGTCCGGCCGCCGTCCGCGGGGTCCCGGCCCGGCGGAACCAATTCGGTCCTCGATCTCCCATCCGTCGCCCTCGTGCCCGACGGCGCGGGAAGCTGGTCGGGCCGGATTGAAGGACTTTCAGGGGGCGAAGCATATCTCATCGTCATCCATGCCCGGGACCGGATTGGCAACCTCTCGTTGCCGGTGATTTCGACGTACACCCCCGGCTCGACCTTGCGGCGCCGGGCGATCCTGGTGGGCGGCGGCACGGGCGGCGACGACCGCTGGGCTGTTACCGAGGACGCCATCACTCTGGCCGGCGAGGCCCTGACGGTCCAGGGATACGCTCCGGATGACATCCGCATCCTGAGCCCGGTTCCCTTTTCACCGGACGTGGATGCGGCCGCCACGGCCCTGGCCCTTCGGACCGCGATCACCGACTGGGCGGCCGCCAATACCGTTGATCTCATCCTCTATATCGTGGGGCCGGGAGCCGACGGCAGGGTTTCCCTGGATGAGCCGGTTTCCGCCACGGACATCGATACCTGGCTGGACGGTCTCCAATCGACTCTGACCGGGACCGTGACGGTGGTCCTCGATGTCGATGACGCCGGCCGGTTTTTGCCCCGGCTCACCCCGCCCGCCGGGCGGGAACGGATCGTCATCGCGGGATGCCCGGCCGATGCCTCCGCATTTATCGCCGGCGGGGAGAGCCTCTTTTCCGGATTTTTCTGGCGCAACATCCGCGATGGGGAAACCGTGGGCGACGCCGTTTTCGACGCAGACGACGCTCTGACCGTCCTGACGGGGGCGGACCGGGGGCCGCTCATTGACGACACGGGCAACGGGATCGGCAACGAGCGCGCCGACGGACGTCGGGCCGGTTCCGTTCGGATCGGGGCGGGAGTGGGGCTTGCCGCCGACCCCCCGATGGTGGCCGCCGTCACGGCTGACGAGACGGTTCCCCCGTCGGGCGAAATCGGGATCACCGCGTCGGGGGTCACGGCCGTCAATGGCGAAGTGGCGGCGGTCTGGGCCACGATTGCGCCTCCGGCCGACCCGGCCATGGCCGAACCCCCGGCGCCGGTCACGCTCCCCCTGGAGAAACGGGCCGACGGGACCCATGGCGCGGCTTTCAACGGCACCGACCGGTTCGGGACCTACACCATATCGGTGTACGCCCGGGACGAGGCCGGAAACGTCTCCCTGGACAGCCGGACGGCGGGCTTTCAGCCGACGGGGCCGGATGTTTTCGAGCCCGATGACGACGCCGGGACGGCCGGGGGGATCATCCTCAACGCCGCCGACGCTCAGGTCCGAAGCTTTCACCAGCCCGGCGATGTGGACTGGCTCCGGTTCTACGCGGTCGAAGATATGGTCTATACCCTCTCGGTCCAGGCGATGGCACCCGAATGCGAGCCGATCCTGACCCTGGTGGACAATTCGGGGGAGACGGTGACCCGATGGGATGGGCCGTTGTCGGCGGACGGGACCCGAGAGGTTTCCTGGCGCTGCGATCTGGACGGTGTTTATCGGCTCAGAATGGAAAACGCTGACCCGGCGGTCGGCGGGACCGGCATCGGCTACGAGCTTCGAATCTATTCTCCGGTCGGGCCGTTTGCGGGGTTTGTCAACGGAAGCGTGCTCGACGCCGTCACCGGGCTGCCGGTGAGCGGCGCCACGGTCCGGACCGATGCCGGGGCGTCGGATATCTCCCGGCCCAACGGCCGGTTCCTCCTCATCCAGGCCCCGGGCGTCTCCACGCTGTCGGCTGAGGCCCCGGGGTACGAAATGGCCGGGGTTTCCTCGGTGACCGTCGGGGAGGCCGGGACCACGGTCGAAACGATTTTGCTCAGCCCCATCGACCGCGATGGCGACGGAGTCCCCGACGCCCAAGACGCCTTTCCCGATGACCCGACCGAGACGGCGGACACCGACGGGGACGGGGTCGGGGATAATGCCGACGGCTGTCCGGATGACCCGGCCAAAACCGCACCGGGTCAATGCGGCTGCGGGATTCCCGATACCGATACCGACGGCGACGGGACCCCGGACTGCTCAGACGGCTGCCCCGGCGATCCGGCCAAAATCGCACCCGGCCCCTGTGGCTGTGGCGTCTCCGACGCGGATACCGACGGGGACGGAACGGCCGACTGCCTGGACGGCTGTCCGGCCGATCCGGCCAAAACGGCCCCCGGCCGGTGCGGCTGCGGAATACCCGATATTGACGCCGACGAAAACGGGGTTATCGATTGTCTGGAATCTCCGCCGGTTGATTCCGATGGCGATGGAACCCCCGATGCCGCGGACGGGTGCCCGACGGACCCGGACAAGACGGATGCCGGGATTTGTGGCTGTGGCCGCTCGGATACCGACACCGACGGCGATGGGGTCCCCGACTGCCATGACGGCTGCCCGAACGATCCCGACAAAACCGAGCCCGGTGCCTGCGGCTGTGGCGTCCCCGACACGGACGCCGACGGCGACGGGATTCCGGATTGCGCCGACGACAACCGAGCCCCAGCCGTGCCGGTGCCCCTCTGGCCGGCCGACGGTGAGGTCGATACCGCCGTCACCCCGACTTTCCGGATCGGGCCGTTTGACGACCCGGACCCCGAAGACATCCACGCTGAAACCCGGTGGCAAATCGCCCAAAGCGAAGATTTCGACCCGGTCATCCTCGACGTGACCACCGCTCGCCACCTGACCGCTCTGCCCGTCCCGGCTGGCCTCCTGGATGGCGGCCGGACCTATTTTTTCCGCGCCTCTGTTGTGGACAGCCGGGGGGAAGCTTCCGATTTCTCACGCCCGACGGGGTTTTCGACGACACGGGCGGACGGCGACGAGGACGATGACGGGATTCCGGACGCCGCTCAACCCGACGGTCCCACCGACATCGACGGTGATGGGGAAGCCGATGCTGAAACCGGCATCCGGGTGGTCACCACCGCTGAAGGTGATGCCGTCATGGGGGTTTCGGTCGCCGATCCGGCCGCGTCGGTGATGGCGGTGGTCCCTCGCCCGGCAACCGAGGCCGCCGAAGACCCGACGCCCGCCGGTGACCTTCCCCTCGGCGTGGTCGGCGTCCGGCTCCGGGTCGATCCCGTTGGCGCCGGGGCGGTCATAACCTTCCACTTGGCCGATCCGGCGCCTTTCGGGACGGTCTGGGTCGGATTCGACCTTACGGCCGGCTGGTACCTCGCCGACCGGGCCGAATGGTCCGAAGACCGCCGGTCCGTCCGCCTGGAGGTGACCGACGGCGGCCCTTACGACATGGACGGCGTGGCCAACGGCGCCATCCTCGTAACCGGCGGCCCGGGCATTGGGGAATTTGATCCATTGGTCCTCGATTTTGCCCCGCCGGCGGGCAACGTGGGAGGCGGCTGCTACATCCGGACCCTGATTCCATGAAGCGGACCCCGCCGGACAACCGCGAGATCGGCGGCGCGCTCTATGTGGTCGCCACTCCCATCGGCCACCCCGACGACATCACGCTCCGGGCCCTGAAAGTCCTCGGATCAGCCGATCTCGTGGCCGCCGAGGACACCCGGGAGACCGGCCGGCTCCTGGCTCATCACGGAATCGAGGCCCGGCTGGTCTCATGCCACGAATTCAACGAATCGACCCGGGCCGCGTCCCTGGTCCGCCAAATGGTCGAGGGCGCGGTCGTGGCCCTGGTATCGGACGCGGGGACGCCATCGGTCTCGGACCCCGGTTACCGGCTGATCACGGCGGGGATCGACGCCGGGGTCCGGGTGGTCCCGGTTCCCGGCCCGTCGGCCGCCATTGCCGCGCTTTCGGTTTCCGGGCTGCCTACTGACAGCTTCGTCTTCGTCGGGTTTATCGACAAAAAGCCGGCAAAGCGACGCCGGACCATCGAATCTCTGGCGGCCGAGCCCCGAACCCTCGTGTTTTACGAATCCCCCCGACGGATCGTGGCGCTTCTGGCCGATTTGCGAAAAACCCTGGGCGATCGGCCGGCGGTCCTCGGACGGGAGATGACCAAGCCCCATGAAGAGCTCATCCGGGGCCCGCTGTCCGAAATCGAGGGGGCGCTGAGGGCTCGCGCCGCCGTCAAGGGAGAATGCACGCTTCTGGTGGCCGGCGCCGGAGATCGGCCGGCGGCATCCTCCGACCGGATCGAATCCACCCTGACCGAAGCCCTCGCCGAGGACGGCGCCACCGTCTCCGATGTTGCCCGCCGGGTTTCCAGAGAGCTCGGTATCCCCCGAAAGCAGGTCTATGCGGCGGCATTGCGGATGAAAGCGGACAGTGAGGGCGGTTGACGACCGGCGGTTCTCAGTGCATCCGAATCACCGCTTTGGTTATCGTGAAAAATCATGACGCCCGTGCTCCAACAATTCAGAGCCGCGACCGTTAGGGAGCGGCTCCGAGTGGTTAAAAATCCCTTTTCATGCACGAGGGGTGATCGTGACCCCGCCCCGATCATGAGGGTTTATCGTAAAAATCCAGAACCACGAATAACACGAATCACACTAATTTTTAATTCTAATTCGTGCTATTCGTGTGATTCGTGGTTTAAATCCGTTTTCATTCACGGGGTGATCGTGGTACCCCGCCCCGATCATGTGCGTTTATTCGGTAGGAAAAGTCATCGAGAAACATGGCCTCGATATGAACATTGGAATTTTTGCGGCGACGGCCACAACGACACGAACGCCCATTACCACTATTTACAGGAGAAGAACGTAATCCCCGTCATTCCCCTTCAAGAGAAATCGAAAGCCACATACCCCATCTTTCAACCGACGGTCCGCCGCGTCTGGATGAAGATGGCATTCCGCTATGTCCGGGTGGATAACCGATGCGGCACCACCGGTACAACAAGAAGCGGAAAACCCACGTTTACGTCTGCCGGCAAAACGCTTCCGGCGGAAACATGGTAAGTAGTGTCCATCCAGAAATCGGAAAATTTGGTCGAGATCAAGGCGCACGAAAAATTTTACCACAGGCATATGTCTGATATTCCGAGGATAAAATTTTGAGCGCAACGCGGATATCGGGCCAATTGGCCATTTATGGATGGGCACTAAGTATGGGTACAGCTTCCATGAAGACGTGTACCCCGTGAAGCAAAACTGCGAGCCTGACAGCTCCCTCGACCCATTCGTCTACATTCGATCGGCCGAAAACCCTCGCTTGTTCCCGCCCGTGCCCGGAGACAGCCAGCGGTGCAGGGACATCATGAACCTTAGAAGCGGAAGCGAGCGGGTCAATGCATTGGGTGTCACGGGTGAAGTGCGCCCTTTTGCCGTCCCGCCCGGCTTCCGATGGCCAGATTTTCAGAAGTCGAGGCATCTTATGATTTATATCTCACATTCCCAGTACGCCAAATAAGATTTAGCTCAAATCCCGCCCGCTCTCGCGCTACCACATTCTCTCGGAAAGTTTTAACCAGGATTTCCGAGAAGTCTCAATACACCACCAAGTTTGATGGTGTGAAAAGGAAGTACCGCGAGGCTTCACCCTATCCACAATCCACATTAGGCGCCGTCATTGACAAAAGATACGGTTTTTATTTTTGAAAGCTCATTATGCAAACGTTGCTCGACATGCCATAAATCGTAGTTTTGTTGCATACGTAACCATAATCCAGGACCATTACCGGCAAACTTACCTATTCGGAGTGCCATTTCCGTGGTAACAGGATGCGTACATGCTAAAACGCTTTGCAATTGCGTCCTTGACACGCCCAATCTCCGTGCGGCTTCACTTACTGATAACCCCAGAGAGGGAAGCACATCTTCGCGAATAATTTCTCCAGGATGTGTCGGGGGACGTTTTAAAGGCCTTTTCGCGGTAAACTCTTCCATCGTTTCACCTTAATGATATTGTTCAAAATCGACTCGGATTGCCTCACCATCTTCCCACTCAAATGTGATGCACCAAGGCCCATTAACATGAAGGCTATATCTCTTGGGCGCTCCTTGTAATCCATGAAAATTAAAACCAGGAATATTAAGCTCATTCAGCGCTTCAGCCTGGTCTAAAGCTTCCAATCGGCGTAAACATCGAGATAGTAGGTCTGCTCGAATTTTTCGAGAGCTACCTGTTTCAAAAAGCTCAGACAATCCTTTATGTTTAAAGCTTTTGATCATGGCATGGACATAGCCTGTATGTTTGCATTGTCAAACCGTATTTATTACGGGCGTCTCGCCCAAATGAATGATCGGCTCATGAACCGCCTGCCATATCTTCAAAGGGCGGTCTCTTTTTTCTTCCGATCCGGCTCCCGGTCGGATATCGTTATCCTTACCACGGATTCAGCCGGTTGTATACGGTCCTGAACGTCGCCCCGAATATGGAGACCTCTGAGGTTTCCAAAACTTTGGAAACCTCGGAGGTCTCT
>CAZWGY010000102.1:0-2959 GCA_964633575.1 uncultured Desulfobacteraceae bacterium | reverse complement strand
TTCATGAGCCCCGATCATCGTCTCGGCCAATGAATGCCACGGAGCGGCAACGGCATATAGTCGGAAGCCGTGTAAGTTGTCCAATAGCCCGTCATACCCGTCCTAACACCTTGACTTCTAATCTTTTCCTCAAGACACACCACAAAGCGTATAGCACAGCCATTCAGAATTCGGATTAGTGTAGCTTGCGGAAGGTCGGGGGAGTGGGGTATGGTGAAGCTCGAAAGTTGATACAGGGCGGACGGATTCAATACTCATAGGGAAAGCGAGGACACCCATGGACAAGCTCGATGCCATATTTTCCCCCCAATCGGTGGCGGTGGTCGGAGCATCCACCACGCCGGGGAAGGTGGGCCATGATATTTTCGCCAATGTGCTCCGGGGCGGCTACAAAGGCGTGCTCTATCCGGTCAACCCCAAAGCCCGGGCCATATTGAGCGTTCGGGCCTATCCGTCGGTCCGGGAAATCCCCGATCCCATCGATCTGGCCATGATTATCCTCCCGCCCAAGCCGGCTCTCACCGCCGTCGAGGAGGCGGTGGAAAAAGGCGTCAAGGGAGTGGTGATCGTTTCGGCCGGCTTCCGGGAGGTGGGAGCTCACGGACGGGAGATGGAAGACCGGATCATTGCCACCTGCCGGGAGGCCGGAGTCCGGGTGGTGGGCCCCAACTGTCTGGGAGTGATCAACCCCATGGCCGACGTCCGGCTCAACGCCTCCTTTTCGGCCCGGATGCCCGAGCCGGGTAACATCTCGTTTATCTCCCAGAGCGGAGCCCTCTGCACGGCGGTGCTCGACTTTGCCGCCGACCGGGAGTTCGGTTTCTCGAAGTTCATCTCCATCGGCAACAAGGCCGACGTGGACGAGCTCGATTTGCTCCGGTACTTCCACGAGGACACCGACACCAAGGTGATCATGATCTACCTCGAGGAACTCCGCCGGGGCCCGGAATTCATCGAGGCGGTCAAGGAGATCACGTCGGGGAGCCGCCCCACGCCGATTCTGGCCATCAAGTCGGGCCGGACCGCCGCCGGGGCCTCGGCCGCCGCCTCTCACACCGGAGCCCTGGCCGGATCCGAGGCGGTTTACGACTCGATTTTCCTCCAGTCGGGGATCATCCGGGTGGCCTCCATCAACGAGCTCTTCGATTTCGCCAGCGCATTCGCCACCAAGACCGAAAGCCCGCTGGGCAAGGCCCGGCGGAAAATCCCCACCGGCAACCGGGTGGCCATTGTCACCAACGCCGGCGGTCCCGGGATCGTGGCCACGGACATGACCGTTTCCTCCGGACTGCAACTGGCCCGCTTTGATGACGAAACCGTCGAGGTCCTCGACAGCCATCTCCCGGACACCGCCAACCTCAACAACCCGGTGGACGTCATCGGCGACGCTTCCCCGGACCGGTACGAAAACGCCCTGGCGGCGGTGATCCGCGACGGGGGCGTGGACGGCGCCCTGGTGATCCTCACCCCTCAGTCGATGACCAACGCCCTGGCCACGGCCGAGGCCATTGTTCGGGTGGCCAGCCGGACCCACAAGCCGATCCTCTGCTGCTTCATGGGGATCGTCGACGTCTCTCCGGGGGTGAAATACCTCCAGGCCCGGGGCTACCCGGTCTATCGGTTTCCCGAACAGGCGGCCAAGGCATTTGGCGCGCTCTATCGATACGCTCAGTGGCTCAACCGCCAGCACCTGGCTCAGCTTGAGCTCTCCCATGACCGGGATCGGGCCGCCGGAGTGATCCGGGACTGCCTGGACCGGGATCAGACCCATCTGGGCGAGCTTGAGGGTAACGGAATTCTGGAAAGCTACGGCTTTTCGGTCCTGCCCACCGAGCTGGCCACGTCGCCGGACGAGGCCGCTGAGATCGCCGCCCGGATCGGCTATCCGGTGGTCATGAAGATCTCCTCCGGTCAGATCCTCCACAAGTCGGATGCCAACGGGGTTCGGGTCGGCCTCGAGGACGAGGCGACCGTGCGACAAGCCTATTCCGAAATCGTGGAAAGCGCCCGGGCCTTCCGGGAGGACGCGGTCATCGACGGGGTTCTGATCCAGCGGATGGCCCCGCCGGGCGACGAGGTGATCCTCGGCTGCACCCGATACCCGATTTTCGGCCCTCTCTTGATGTTCGGATACGGGGGAGTGTTTGTGGAGGTCTTCCAGGATGTAGCTTTCCGTCTGGCTCCCATCAAGCGCAACGAGGCCCGGCGGATGATCCGGAGCATCAAGGGCTACAAGCTCTTCACCGGCTTCCGGGGCCGGCCCCCGGCCGACACCGACACCCTCGAGCGTCTGATGGTCAGCCTCTCCGACATGGTCATGGATCACCCCGAAATCCACGAGATGGATATCAACCCCCTGTTGCTCCACGAAAAGGGGAAAGGGGCCACCGTCGCCGACTGCCGGATTATACTCAAAAAACCGGACGAAGCCACGGGTGGATGAGACGATCCACCCGGTGATCCTCCGGGTGCCCGAATCGGCGGGGATGCTCGATCGCCGGGACCGGACGCGGTTTCTCAGCGATTACGCGAGACGCGCCCTGGCGGCGTCAGCGGAGAAAAGCGGGGTCCGGTTGGACCAGTTGGACAAGGCGGAGAACGGCGCCCCACTGCCTTCAAACGGTTTCCACTGGTCGGTGACCCACAAGCCGGCCTACGTGGGCGGAGTGGTGGCGCCGGTCCCCATCGGCCTGGACATCGAGGAGATCCGCCCGGTCCGGGAGGGGATGTACGCCAGGGTGGGGAGTCCGGCGGAGTGGGCCCTTTCGGCGGAAGACCCGGTCCATCTCTTCTTTCGGTTCTGGACCGCCAAGGAGGCGGTGCTCAAGGCAACCGGGAAGGGGATTGTCGATCTCTCCCGGTGTGTCGTCCGCCGCGTGGCGGGTCCGGATCGCCTGGTTTTGGAGTACCAGGGACGGACGTGGGAGGTGGTACAGGTTTTCTTTGATGGGCATCTGGC
>CAZWGY010000101.1:10328-12062 GCA_964633575.1 uncultured Desulfobacteraceae bacterium | reverse complement strand
CGAGGTCCGCGAGCGGGAGCTGACCGACGAGGACGGCCGGGTCTGGCTCCTCCGGGCCTACCCGGTCCGCGACGATGACAACTCGATGGTGGGCGTTGTGGTGGTGGCCCTCGACATCACCGACCAGCGGCGGATGGCCGAAGCCACCCTCCTCGCCAAAAAAACCGAGTCCTTCCGAATCCTTGCCGGCGGGATCGCCCACGATTACAATAACCTCATGACCATCATCCTCGGCTACATCTCCATGGCCCGTGAGGAGACCGATTCCGACGCCGAGCTCTACGAGTACCTCGAGGCCGCCGAGCGGGCCTGTGAGCAGTGCCGGGACCTGACCCATCAGTTCAACAAGGTCTCCGAAGGCTGGATTCCGTCCCACACGGTGGGCGACATCTCTGACCTGATCCGGGACGAGGCCGAGGGGGCGGTCAACGGGTCGGGCAAGCCCATCCAACTGTATCTCCATCCGGTGCTTCACCCGATCTCCCACGACCCGGAGAGCCTCCGGCACGTGATCCGGAACCTGGTCCGGAACGCCGATGATGCCACCGCCGACGGCGGGGCCATCCGGGTGTCGGCGAGAAATGAAATAATCTCGACGGCCACGGCCGACGGCCCGGCAATGCCCCCGCCACCGGGATCATATCTCCGGATCACCGTCGCCGACACCGGCCGGGGGATCGACCCCGCCATCCAGGACAAGATATTCGACCCCTACTTTACCACCAAGGGCAAGGATGCCCACAAAGGAGTCGGGCTGGGTCTCGCCACCGTCCATGCCATTGTCCGGAAGCACAACGGCTTCATCAGCGTCGAGTCGGCTCCGGGGGAAGGCGCGCGCGTTGACGTTTACCTCCCGGCGGCCGGCCTGGAATCCGAGGCGGGACCGGGCTGGCCATTGCCCGACGGCGAGCGCCCCAGCGTCCTGGTGGTAGAGGACGATCCCCCCGTGGTGAGCCTCTGCGAAACCATGCTGACCCGGCTGGGATATCACGCCGGACGGGCCGGGAGCCTGGACGAGGCCCGGGAGCAGATGAAACGGGCCGTCTCCGCCGGCCACCCCTACGACGCGGTCCTGGTCGATCTGACCGTGGGCGGGCAATTGCCCGACGACCGGATGGCCGCCGGCCTCCGGCGGATCGACGACACCGTGGTCGCGGTGGTCGCCAGCGGTACCCCGACCCAACCGGCATTCACCCGGTACGCGGACTACGGATTCGACGCGGCCATCATCAAACCCTACACCCAGGCCGAGCTCCGCCAGACCCTGAAGACGGCGCTGGCGAACCGGCCCCCCGCCCCCGGCGGGGCCGACCCTGAAAGGAGCCCCCCCATGGAAACGAACGCCATCCTTCAACTCCTGACCAACCCGGCTCATATCCTGTCAGGCGACCCCGATCTTGGTTTCGAGGACGCTCGGGACCTGGCCCGGGCCGAAGCCCGGAAGCGATCCGACGACCCCATGCTCCTGTCCTGGTACGTCGGCCGGACCGGCGAATCCTACCCCCGGATCGAGTGCGGCACCGGCGACCGGCCCGCCTGGATCGTCTATGCCGAATCCCGGGGCGGCGACCTCCCGGTGGTGGTCGATGACGGCGCCTACGTCTTCTATTTCCTCTCCCTCGACCGCGCCCGATAATAGGTTAGAGGACTGAGTGCTGAGGACTGCTATAGACCTCCGAGGTTTCCAAAAAATTTGGAAACCTCTTCGCCAGGGACCTTTACTCTCATATCTAC
>CAZWGY010000101.1:0-10228 GCA_964633575.1 uncultured Desulfobacteraceae bacterium | reverse complement strand
GTCTCAATTGGTTGCTGATTCGCATCTGAATAATCGTTCACAGTGTTACGTATTTCATGACTTTTCTTTCAGGAATGATGCGCCCTGGCTAAGTTGTCTTGATGTAGAATCAATTATTTCTTGAATAAACGCCTGCCTTTTAAATTATTTTCAGGGAATTCATTTTCTCGATAGAGCAGCCTTCCCTAAATGGTCTCATTATTCACCCGATGCTTCGGCGTCCATCTGGATAAACACCCGCTGTCCGCATCCGGCGCAGCGGGCGTGAATCCCGGCGGCCGGGATCTTGTGGCTCGGAGCGGTGCTGACCCGGCCGCAGTTCGGGCACTGGACCCGGATAACGTCCGAGGCCGGTTTCGGCTGGGTTTTGGATTTCGGCTTGGCTTTGGGCTTTGGCCGGGGCGGGCCGGAGCGCTTCCGGAAGGTCCGCTGGTACCGATCCTGAATGCTCTGCTCCTCGACCGGGGTCAGGGTATCCGACTCGATGAATTTGTCGCTGAAATAGGGGATGATCGCGTTTTTGAGCATTTTCAGGGAGCCGATCCAGGTGGGCCGGTAAGCCTCGGATTCCTCGGCCGGCTCCAGGTAGCCATACCGACGCATGAGGGCGATCTCCCGGCCGGCCCGGTCGTGGACATGGTTGACCATTTCCGATGGGGTCAGGTGGTGTTTGTCCCGCTTGCCGTAGCGGTCGAAAACGTGCTTTTTGTGAAGCAGGTAGAGCCGGTCGGGATCATCCGTCCGATGGGTGCAGACCGATCGCTCCAGGATGTCGGGGCAAATCGGCGGTCGTTTGGCGTTATTCGTGTCGATGGACAGCGAATTGCCGAAATCGGAATGAAACTCGATATACCGGGCGTTGATTTTCAGCGCGTCGCCGATCCGGTCGGTGTAATGAAAGGTGGCCATGGCCGAGTCGCCGAGAGCCTCGTTGACAAACAGGCGAAAGGCGATCTGGGTATCATAGTCTCCGATCCGCTTACGGGACTTCATGAAATCTCCCACCCGGACAAACCCGATGGCCGAAAGCCCTTTATCGGCCTCGTTGAAAAACCGGGACGCTTCGAGGTGAAGGTCGTCCTCGCTCACCGGGGTAAACGTGGGCTCCGGGGATTCCCGGTAATGCTTGCGAAACAGGTAGGCCGCCGTGCCCACCAGGGCGGTCGGTATCAGGATGACAAACAGGAGCAGAAACTGGTCCAGCAACTTGATGATGTCCGCGATGATTTGCATGATTCAACGGTCCTCCGTTCCGAAACGTTTCGCCGCATCCCGCGACGGAACGGGTCATGATCCAAATCTTATGCAGTTTTTCACATTTGGGGGCGAAAGTACATGGCAGCACATCATTTCCGAGGAAGGGGTTTGGCCGGCCTTTCGACATGAAAATGAATTCGGTTAGGATTTGGTTAGCGGGACGTGGTTTATTGACTTGTCAGCGGGAAGTATTGTAGGATGTAGAAAATGTGTTGATAGTTGAGCGCATTCCCCCCCACTCGATTGGTCACCCCGCCGCGATCCCGCTTGGCGCGGCTTCCATAACCCCGATTAGAAAGGAGACCACATGAAGCAAGTGATCACCATCGGTATTTTCTCCCTGGCCCTTCTGGGATTTCTGGGCCTTCCGGCGGTGGCGGAAATGCCGGCCGGCGAAGCGGACGCCCTGTGGAATTACATCACGAAGGAATCGCCGTACACGGAATGGTCTTTCTGGCCGGATCATCAGGGCATGCAGCCGGGCCGGGCACCCCATGGCCCGCTTCACAAGGTCTATGTGAATGATCGGGCGATCAATTCGCCCAAGCCGCCGGTTCAGTATGGGTCCATTGCCGTCAAGGAGAATTACGGCAACGACCGGGAGCTCAAGGCCCTCACGGTGATGTACAAGCTCCAGGGCTTCAACCCCGATGACGGGGACTGGTTCTGGGCCAAGTACTCGCCGGACGGCAAGGCCGACATTGCGGGCAAGCCGGCCGGCTGTATCGGCTGCCACGGCACCCGGGCCAGCAACGATTTCATCCTTGTCCACGAGTTCGACTGATCCCACCTTTTTGGCGGGAGCCGCCCGGCTCCCGCCTCATTGGCCGCTCCCGGCCGTCACCACCGGCACTCCCATTCCACCGCAGATACCTTAACCATTCGTATCCGTCCGGCCTTGAATCCGGCGAGGCTCCGGCAACGATCATCGCCCCTGCCGGCTGTCTATGTGAAATGCGTTCGAGGAATCTGAGGTGTCGGTCCAGGGGCCGGCCCGGGTCGGGCGGTCCACGGATAGGCGAAGCTCGGCGAGAAACCGTTTGCGAGGGATTTCCTCGGCGCCGAACCGGATCAGATGGTCGGTCCGGACCTGGCAGTCCACCAGGTCGAAGCCCCAGTCATCGAGGCGGGAGACGAGCCTGACAAAGGCTACCTTGGAGGCGTCCCGCGCATGGGTGAACATCGACTCCCCGAAAAAGCTCCCCCCCAGCGACACTCCGTAGAGCCCGCCGACCAGCTCGCCGTCCCGCCAGGCCTCCACCGAATGAGCATATCCGGCCCGGTGGAGCCGGTTATAGGCCCGGATCATATCGGGCACGATCCAGGTGCCGTCGTCCCGCTTCCGGGGGACCCGGGCGCAGGCGTCGATAACCGCGTCAAAAGCCCGGTCAAAGGTGATCTCGAAGCGGTTCCGGCGGACCGTCCGGGCCAGGCGGCGGGAGACCCGAAGAGCGGAAGGGTAGAGGACCAGCCGGGGGTCGGGGGACCACCAGATGATCGGGTCTCCCTCGCCGTACCAGGGAAAGATCCCCATCCGATAGGCCAGGAGAAGCCGGTCCACGGAGAGATCCCCGCCGACGGCCAGGATGCCGTCAGACCGGGCGAGATCGGGCGGGGGAAAGGCGATTTGTTCCGAAAGCAAATAGACGGGCATCAACTATAGGAAAAGACAAACTCTCCGTCTTCCAGGTCCACCCAGACCGATCCGCCTTTTTCAAGCCGGCCGAAGAGGATCTCGTCGGTGAGGGGGTCCTTGATCTTTGTCTGGATAAGCCGGCTCAAGGGTCTGGCCCCGTACCGCGGATCATGGCCGGCTTCGGCCAGTTTTCGGCGGGCCGGGTCGGACAGGGTGAGGGTCACCTTCTTGGCCGCCAGTTGGAGATTCAGCTCGGCCATAAACTTGTCGACGATCTTTCCCATGATCGAGATGTTCAATGCCGAAAACCCGATGATCCCGTCCAGCCGGTTCCGGAATTCGGGGCTGAAGAGCTTTTCGACCGCCTTGATGCTTTTTTGCTCGACATCCGAGGTGGGGCTGCCGAAGCCGATGGTGTTGGTGCTCATCTCCCGGGCCCCGGCATTGGATGTCATGATGATGATCACGTTGCGGAAGTCGGCCCGTTTCCCGTTGTTGTCGGTCAGAGTGGCGTAGTCTAGGACCTGGAGGAGGATGTTGAAGAGGTCCGGGTGGGCCTTTTCGATTTCGTCCAGGAGCAGGACGCTGTGGGGGTGCTTCCGGATGCCGTCGGTGAGCAGGCCGCCCTGGTCGAAGCCGATGTAGCCGGGGGGCGCGCCGATGAGCCGGGCCACGGCGTGCTTTTCCATGTACTCGCTCATGTCGAAGCGGAGAAACTGAATCCCGAGATTGGCGGAGATCTGCCGGGCCACCTCGGTCTTGCCCACTCCGGTGGGGCCGGTGAACAGAAAGGAGCCCACCGGGCGTTCCGGGGTGCCCAGACCGGCTCGGGACCGCTTGATGGCCGTAACCAGCGCCGTGATGGCGGAATCCTGGCCGAAAACCATCTCCTTGAGCCGGTCCTCCAGGGTCGCCAGCTTCGACTTGTCCGACGAGTTGACGCTCTGGGGCGGAATCTTGGCCATCTTGGCCACGATCTTTTCGATGTCGGCCGGGTTGATGTTCTTTCGCCGGGATGAGCCGCTCAGCCGGACAAAGGCTCCGGCCTCATCGATAACATCAATGGCCTTGTCCGGGAGAAACCGGTCGTTGATGTACTTGGCCGACAGCTCGGCCGCCGCCTGGAGCGCCGGCTCGGTGTATGTCAGGCCGTGGTGCTCCTCGTAGTAGGTTTTAAGCCCTTTGAGAATCTGGTAGGTCTCGTCGATGGAGGGCTCGGCGATCTCGACCTTTTCAAACCGCCGGGAAAGGGCCCGGTCCTTTTCAAAGTGGTTCTGGTACTCCTCGTAGGTGGTGGAACCGATGCAGCGGACCTCGCCGGTCGTCAGAAACGGCTTCATGATGTTGGAAGCGTCCATGGAACCGCTGGAGGTGGCGCCGGCTCCCACGATGGTGTGAATCTCGTCGATAAAGAGGATGGCGTCCTTTTTCTTCTTGAGCGCGGCCAGGACCCCTTTCAGCCGCTGTTCGAAGTCGCCCCGGAACTTGGTTCCGGCCAAAAGCGCCCCCATGTCGAGGGAGTAGATCCGGATGCCTTCGAGCAGGTCCGGAACATCGCCCTTAGAGACCTTGATGGCCAGGCCTTCCGCCAGAGCGGTCTTGCCCACGCCGGGTTCGCCCACGAAGACCGGATTATGCTTTCGGCGACGGCAGAGGATCTGGACGGTCCGGTCGAGCTCCGTCTCCCGGCCAATGAGCGGGTCGAGATGGCCGCCGTCGGCCCGCTCGACCAGATCAATGGTAAAGGCTTTCAAAGGGTTGACCCGCTTCTTCCTGGCATCGGCCCCGCCGGTCTTGGGCTCGACAACGGGGTCATCCCGGAAGGCCCCCTTGGTTGAAACTTCGTGGGAGATGTAATTTAAGACATCGAGCCGGCTGATCCCTTCCAGGGTTAAAAAGTAAACCGCATGGGACTCCTTTTCCATGAACATGGATGCGAGGATGTCACCGACGTCCACTTCCTGTTTTTCCGCCGACCGGGCATGGTTGACCGCCCGCTGGATTACCCGCTGGAACCCCGCCGTCTGCTGGAAAATGTAATCCCGCCCGTCGGGGACGGCCGTCATCCGGTCCCGGAAAAAGATGTCCAGGGCGTGTTTGAGGTTTTCGACGTTTCCGCCGCAGCCTTCGATAATCTCGACCCCCATCTCGTCGTGAAGCAGGGCGAACAGCATGTGCTCGAGGCAGACGTGCTCGTGGCGTCTCCGTTTGGCTTCGCGCACCGCAAAGCTCAACGTAGCCGTCAATTCCTTGCTGATCATGGCTAATCTTCCTCCATGGTGCATTTGAGGGGAAACCCTTTTTCCCGGGCCATGGCCTCGACCGTGGACACCTTGGTTTCCGCCACCTCATACGTATAGACGCCGCAGACGCCGATCCCCCGCCGATGAACGTTGAACATGATCTGGGTGGCATCCTCAATGGACTTGCTGAAGACCACCATCAAGACCTCCACCACGAATTCCATGGTGGTGTAGTCGTCGTTGTGGAGCAACACCCTGTACATGGAGGGCTCGTCGATATCCGATTCCGTTCCGGTTTCGACTTCCGCTTCCGTGTCGGGTCGGTAGATAGGCATATCCTCCCTCCGAGAGGTCTTATCGTCCGCAACATTTCTTGTATTTCTTCCCGCTCCCGCAGGGGCACGGGGAGTTCCGGCCCACTTTCTTCTCGGACCGTTTCACCGGCTGTTTCTTGGTCTCGCCTCCGGAATTAGAACCCGAGAACACGAGGTTCTGCTCCTTTGGAGCCTGGAGGCTCGCCATCTGAGAAGGCTCGGCGATCTGAATCCGGAAGAGGATTTCCAGGGTTTCGGTCTTGATCCGCTCGATGAGCCCCTGGAACAACTCGAATCCCTCTTTTTTGTAAACGATAAGCGGGTTTTGCTGAGCATAGCCTCTCAGGCCGATCCCCTCCTTGAGGTGGTCCATGCTCAACAGATGGTCCTTCCAGAGGCTGTCCACCGTCTGAAGCATGACGATCCGCTCCAGGTGCCGGAGGTCCTCAACCCCGATGGTCTGCTCGCGCTCTTCGTAAACCTTTATCGCCGCATCGGCGATCCGCTCGGCAAGGCCCTCGGGGTCAAGCCCCTCAAGGCTGTCCTCGTCGATGTCCATCCAGAAGTTGAACTGCTTGAAGATGGCTTCGGAGATGGCCTTCAAGTCCCATTCCAGCGGCGGAATTCCCTCGGCGGCGTAGGTCCCGGCGATTTCCTCGGCCTTCTCCTCGATCATGTCGATAACCGAGTCCCGAAGGCTTTCTCCCCGGAGGGTCTCCCGCCGCTGCTGATAGATCACCTCCCGCTGCTGGTTCATGACGTCGTCGTACTCGAGGAGGTGCTTCCGCATGTCGAAGTTCCGGGCCTCGACCTTGGCCTGGGCGTTTTCGATCTGCTTGCTGATCAGGCGGTTTTCGATGGGCTCGCCCTCCTCCATGCCGAACCGGTCCATGAAGCCGGCGATCCGCTCGCCGCCAAAAATCCGCAGGAGGTCGTCTTCCAGGGCCAGGTAGAACCGGGATGAACCGGGGTCCCCCTGGCGGCCGGCCCGGCCCCGGAGCTGGTTGTCGATCCGCCGGCTCTCATGGCGTTCGGTGCCGATGATGTGGAGCCCCCCGAGGGCGGTGACGCCCTCGCCCAGCACGATGTCGGTCCCCCGGCCGGCCATGTTCGTGGAGATGGTCACCGAGTTCTTTTGCCCGGCCATGGCGATGACTTCAGCCTCCTTTTCGTGGTGCTTGGCGTTTAAGACCTCATGGGGGATTCCCCGTTTTTTGAGCCGTTTGCTCAGGTCCTCGGAGACGTCGATGGAAATGGTCCCCACGAGGACCGGCTGGCCCTGGCTGTAGAGTTCCTGGATTTCGTCAAGGACCGCATTGTATTTTTCCCGCCGGGTCTTGAAGATGACATCGGAATAGTCATCGCGGATCATCGGCTGGTTCGTGGGGATCACCGCCACGTCGAGATTGTAGATTTTCTTGAACTCAACGGCTTCCGTGTCGGCGGTGCCGGTCATCCCCGCGAGCTTGTCGTACATCCGGAAGTAATTCTGGAAAGTGACCGTGGCCAGGGTCTGATTTTCGTTTTCAATCTTGACCCCTTCCTTGGCTTCGAGGGCCTGATGGAGCCCCTCGCTGTACCGCCGGCCGGGCATGAGCCGCCCGGTAAATTCGTCGACGATGATCACCTCGCCGTCTTTGACGATGTAGTCAACATCCCGCTTGAAGAGGTTGTGGGCCTTGAGGGCCTGGTTGACATGGTGAAGCAGCTCGATGTGTTTGGGGTCGTAAAGGTTGTCCACGCCGAGGAGATTTTCGGCCCGGGCCACCCCGTCTTCGGTGATCAGAACACTGCGGGCTTTCTCGTCGATGGTGAAATCCCGTTCATTTTGAAGCTTGGGGATCACCCGGTTGACCTGGTAGTACAAGTCGGTGGATTTCTCCGCCGGGCCCGAGATAATCAAGGGGGTCCGGGCCTCGTCAATGAGGATGGAGTCCACCTCGTCAACGATGGCGTAATGAAGGTCCTGCTGAACAAGGCTGTCAAGCTCGAACTTCATGTTGTCCCGGAGGTAGTCGAACCCAAGCTCGTTGTTGGTTCCGTAGGTAATGTCGGCACGGTAGGCTTCCTTGCGTTCCTCGTCGGTGAGGCCGTGGAGAATGGTTCCCACCGTCATGCCCAGGAAATTATAGATCTGGCCCATCCACTCGGTGTCCCGCCGGGCGAGGTAGTCGTTGACGGTGACGATGTGGACCCCCTGGCCGGTGAGCGCGTTCAGATAGGCCGGGAGCGTTGACACGAGGGTTTTACCCTCACCGGTCTTCATTTCCGCGATCTTGCCCTGGTGGAGCACCATTCCGCCCATGAGCTGGACATCGAAGTGGCGCATCTTCAAGGTCCGCACCGAGGCCTCCCGGACGGTGGCGAAGGCTTCGGGGAGCAACGCATCCAGGGGCTCCCCCTCAGCCAGCCGCTCCCGGAACCGGTCGGTCTGAGCCCGGAGCTCCGCGTCGCTCATGGCCTGGATTTCCGGCTCCAGAGCGTTGATTTGTTCTACAACCGGCAGCATCCGCTTCATCTCTCGTTCGTTCTTGCTGCCAAAGACTTTGGTCAGAAAGTTAAATATCATCGATAAACTGTCCTCTTGTGATCCGTTCGGTTTGATTTCCGCAGGATACCACAAGTAAAGTAATGCTGTCGATGGATTTGTAAAGGCGACGGCGGGCCGCCCCATGGGGCCGAAAGCCGCAAACGGGGCATCCTCGGGGGTGGTGAGGCGGACGAGACGGGCGTTAGTTCAGGATGTAGTCTTCGGGATTCAGGGGAGCGCCGTTCAAATGGACCTCGTAATGAAGGTGGGGACCGGTGGAGCGGCCCGTGTCGCCCATGAAGCCGACCACCTCGCCCCGTTTCACCCGGTCTCCGACGCTTTTGGCGAATCGGTCGAGGTGGCCGTAGCGGGTCACCATTCCGTAGCCGTGGCTGATCTCGATGACCTTGCCCAAAGCTCCCTTCCGGCTGGCCGTGACGACCGTCCCGTCAGCGCTGGCCATCACGGGCGTACCCCGGCGGTTGGCGATATCCAGGCCGCTGTGCATCTCGGTCTCACCGGTGAAGGGGGACCGCCGGCGGCCGAAAGCGGATGTGACATACCCGGTGGTCGGCCGGACGGATGGCCGGCAGGCCAGCATGTTGTGCTTTTCCCCGATCCCGTCGAGAAGGTCCTCGAACCGCTCCGTGCCGACGTCGGCCGCCGAGTCCAGCGTCTCGATCCGCTCGTGCATCTTCCGGATAAGCCGGCCGTGATTTTGGGACGGGTCGGCGGGTGCCGACAGGTCCGACGGCATTACACCGCCGATGCCGAGCATCCCCTCGCTGCTCTCGGTATCAAGTCCGGCCAGCATCCGAATCCGGCTTTCCAGTTCGGATAAGGCGACCAGGCGGGCCTGAAGCGCGTTGATCTCGTCGGCAAATGCCCCGATCTGCTTCTGCTGGTGAGCGATCTGGTCTTTATGCCGGACGATCCGCTGGGTCAATGCCTGATTTTCAGCGACAACGGATCGCAATCTCGAATAGTCGTAACCGATGGCGGCCACGCCGGCGGCCACGGCGATGAGCAGACAGGCCATCAGGCCGAACAGCCATCGGGGCACCGTAATCCGTCTCAGCGGGCCCGCATGGGTACCGCACGCCATAATGGTGATTTTCGAACTCATCCGTCGCCTCCCGGAATTCGTCTTTCCAGCCAATACCACATTTCGGACGTCTCTGACCGCCGGCCGGGGGCATGCCCCGACCGACGGGAAATCCAGTTAGGCAATGCCAATGGCGAACTTGAGGGATTTGAGGGTGTTCTTCATGAGCATGGTGATGGTCATCGGGCCGACCCCGCCGGGGACCGGGGTGATGAAACCGGCGATCTCCTTGGCCGCGTCGAAATCGACATCGCCCTTGAGGATGGCGATCATCTTGCCGGTCTTCTCGCTCTTCTTCTCACCCACCCGGTTGACGCCCACGTCGATGACGCAGGAGCCGGACTTGATCCACTCGGGCTTGACCAGGCCGGGAACGCCGGCGGCCACGATGAGGATATCCGCCCGCTTGCAGTGGGATGCGAGGTCCTTGGTCCCGGTGTGGACGACGGTCACGGTGGCGTTGGCACCGGGGCCTTTCTGGAGCATCATGTTGGCGATGGGCTTGCCCACGATGTTGGAGCGGCCGACCACCACCACCTCGGCGCCCTTGGTCTCGACACCGGCCCGGATGATCATCTCCTGGATGCCCGCCGGGGTGCAGGGGGCATACTTCACCTCATCGCCGCCGATCATCAGCCGGCCGACGTTGACCGGATGGAAGCCGTCCACGTCCTTGTCCGGGTCAATGGCGTTTAAGACCCGCTTTTCGTCGATATGCTTGGGCAGGGGCAGTTGGACCAGAATGCCGTTGATGGAGTCATCTTTGTTGTACTTGTCGATGAGTCCCAGCAGATCCTCTTCGGAGATGTCCTCCGGCTGGCTGTCCTGGACTTCCTTAAACCCGAGCCGATCCGCGGTCTTGATCTTCAGGGTGACGTAGGAAATCGACGCGGGGTTCTCCCCGACCAGAATCGTCACCAGGCCGGGGACCCTGCCATGCTTCTCCTTGATCTCCTTGACCTCGGCGGCGATCTCTTCGAGGATCTCCTCTCGGATTTCGGTCCCCTTGATAAGCTGTGCTGTCATGCTGGTTCTCCTTTCCTGTGGGTAAGTGGGTAACGTTTCGCCAATCACGGGATCAATTGATCCCGATATTTGAAAATAAAGCGGTTTTAGTCCATGATTGGAGATATGTCAAGGCAT
>CAZWGY010000100.1:0-12161 GCA_964633575.1 uncultured Desulfobacteraceae bacterium | reverse complement strand
ATCCACAATCCACAATCTAAAATCTAAAATCTAAAAACCAATCGCTCGGCCAGCCGGGTATAGCGTCCCTGGCGGCGGTTGTTTTTCACCGCGATGGCCATGGCCTTCTGGCTCCCCACCACCACCACGAGCCGGCGGCCCCGGGTGACGGCGGTGTAGATCAGGTTTCGCTGGAGCATAACGTAGTGCTGGGTAAGCAGCGGAATGACCACCGCCGGGAATTCCGAGCCCTGGGACTTGTGGATGGAGATGGCATAGGCGAGGACCAGCTCGTCGAGATCGGCGGACTCGTAGATCACCTCCCGGCCGTCGAAACGGACGGTCATCTCCCCGGCTTCGGGGTCGGCCCGGAGAATCCGGCCGATGTCGCCGTTGAAGACCGCCTTGTCGTAGTCGTTTTTTATCTGCATCACCTTGTCTCCGGCCCGGAACCGCCGGCCCCCGCGAACGAAGGCGTCGGCTTCGCCGCTTTGGGGGTTGAGGGCCGTCTGGAGGGCCTCGTTGAGGCTCGCGGCGCCGGCGCCCCCTCTGTGCATGGGGGTGATGACCTGGATGTCGTCCACGGAGTCGAGCCCGAACCGGCGGGGGATTCGTTCGGCCACCAGCGTGATGATGATCTCCCGGACCGCCTCGGGGTCATCCTTCCGGATAAAGTAGAAGTCGGTCTCCGGCGTGTCCGGGTCGTAGTAGGGCATCCGGCCGGCGTTGATCCGGTGGGCGTTGACAATGATCCGGCTCTGGCGGGCCTGGCGGAATATTTCGGTGAGGGTCACCACCGCCACCGTGTTCGAGGCGATGATGTCGGACAGGACGTTGCCGGGTCCCACCGATGGAAGCTGGTTGACATCCCCCACGAAGATGAGGGTTGCGGCTGCCGGGACCGCTTGAAGCAGGTGGTAGGCCAGGACCGTGTCGATCATGGACGCCTCATCGATGATCAACAGATCGGCCGGGAGGGGGTGGTCGAAGTTCTTTCCAAAGGCCCCGTTGGCCGGGGAGAATTCCAGAAGACGATGGATCGTTTTGGCCTCGTGGCCGGTGGCCTCGCTCATCCGCTTGGCGGCCCGGCCGGTGGGGGCGGCTAACTGAATCCGGACGTCGGCGGCGGAAAAAATTTTTAAAATGGCGTGAATGATGGTGGTTTTGCCCGTGCCCGGGCCGCCGGTAATCACCAGGACCTTGTGGGTGAGGGCGCTCCGGACCGCTTCGACCTGAGCCGGGGCCAGGCGGAGGTCTAGCTGGCGGTCGATCCAGTCGATGGCCCCGTCCGGATCGGCCGGGGCGACCGATTTGGGGACCTGGAGCAGGATCTTCAGGCGGTTGGCGATCCCCACCTCGCAGCGATGATACTTGGCGAGATATACCGCCTTCTGGTTTTCCCGGAGATCGTCGATGTCGGTAGCGAGGTCTTCGATGGTGATCCGTCGGTCCAGGGCCAGCTCGGCCAGGGCCGAGACGATTCCGTCCCGATCGACCGACAGGATCTCCCGACATCGCTCGATGAGCGGCTCGTAGGGGTAGTAAACATGTCCTTCGTCGGCGAGCTGATGAAGGGTGTAGATGGCCCCGGCGGCCAGGCGAAGGGGGGAGTCCGGCGTGATCCCGAGCTTTTCGGCGATCCGGTCGGCGGTGAGAAACCCGATCCCGAAGATGTCCATGGCCAGGCGGTAGGGGTTTTCCCGGACCGTGGCGATGGCGGCCCGGCCGTAATGTTTAAAGATTTTGGTGGCATACCCCGAGGAGACGCCGTGGGACTGGAGAAAGAGCATCACCTCCCGGATCTCCTTCTGGTCGGCCCAGGCCCGGCGGATGGACTCGACCCGCTTTTTCCCAATGCCTTCGACCCGGGCGAGGTCCTCGACCCGCTCCTCGATGACATCGAGGGTTTGGGGGCCGAACTCGTCCACGATCCGTTCGGCAATCTTGGGGCCGATCCCCCGGATGAGCCCGGAGCCGAGGTATTTCCTGATCCCGGTGATGGTGGACGGGGCCGCGGACCGGTAGTCATGGACCCGGAACTGGGGGCCGTATTTGGGGTGGTTGACCCATTCCCCGCGCATCTCGAGCTCCTCGCCCGGCATCGGGGCCATGAGGTGGCCCACGACGGTGGCGAGCTCCCGCTGGCCCGGGACCTGAACCCGGGCCACGGTGTAGCCGGAGTCTTCGCCGGCGTAAGTGATCCGCTCGATCCGGCCGCGCAGGGCGGTCAGGGGACGCGGAGGCATGGCCATCTCGTCAATCTCCTTTGGGGCGGAGCCGCCCCAGCCAGTCGTGGAAGGGGACCAGGTGGGTCCGGACCAGGTCGGTCAGGAGGATCACCTCCCGAGCGGTGTACTTCCGGAGGACGAATTCGGTGAGGGTCACCTGGGCTTCGCGAGGAGAAAACCGGGCCATGAGCCGGTCGAGATGGTCGGCGCAGGTGGCGTCGGATGACTTCCGGCGGCGGATGCCCCACCCCTCACGGCACTTGAGAATCCGGGCCAGACAGGTCCGGCCCCGCTGACGATAGGCCCAGATGTAGAGAAGGTCGAGCATGGCCGTGTTCCGAACCTCGTCGGCCTCGGAATGAAGGAGCGGCATGATCTCGTTTAAATCCCGCCGGCGGAGAACCATCCGGAGCCGGTACTTCCCGGTCCCCTCGATCACCGCGGCCACGGCGTCGGACCAGAATTTGGCCCAGACGATGCTCGGAACCCCCAGGAGGTTCCCGAGCGGGGCGCTGACGGCGGCAAAAGGCCAGGCCAGGACGCTCCGGAAAAAATTGGCCCGGATCACCCGACCCTCGAAGTGGCGGAGCGTGTTGTGCCCGGCGATGTAGAGGCCGTTGGCGATGCAGATGCAGAAAAACCTGGACCACTCGAACAGGGCCCCGGCGGGCGCCAGGGGCCAGAGTACGTCGAACCCCCACTTGACCCCGCCGAGGATCGGCACCGAAAAGCCGGTCCAGAAAAGCGACTGGGCGGTGTTGTCGAAGTTGATGTGGCGGATCGACCATGCCCCCGGCTGGGTCCCGGACAGGGCCACTAAGTCCACGAAGACGTTCCGGAAGAACGTGATCCCCAGCCAGACGACGGTGTAGATCGGTCCGATCCAGAGCCAGGCGGGAACAATCCCGGCCAGGACCCGGAGCGTGTTTTTGATGGCCGGGTTGAGATATCGCCAGAGGCGTCGGGGTCCCACCGGCTCATACCAGTATTCGTCCCCGATCCGGTTGGGCGGGGCCGAAGTCCGTTCCCCGATGGCGTAGATGGCGTCGCCGGCCCGGGTGACATCGGCCGGCCGGCCCCGGCCCAGGATGAGCCGGGAAACCGGGCCGGGGAGACGGAGATGGGTCCGGACAAAGGTCTTCCGGGACCGGGCCGGGATGTCCCCGGCCCGGACAAACCCCATTCCGGGGATCTCCGGCTCCCAGTCGGTGGCGGCGCTTCCGGCAACCGGGATCAGCGGGGTGGCCCGGTAGCGGGCTGACGCCCGGGTGATCAGCTCCTCGGACAGGCGGATGTCGTGCCGTTGGAGAACCTCGTCCATGGCGGCCCGGTCCCCGTTGTTGAGGATATCCACGAAATCGGCGAGGCGAAGGAGGTCTTCGGGGTTTCTCGGGGCCGACCCGTGGTCGCGGATATTGAAGAGCTCGATCGCGTCCAGGTGGAGCGCCGCCCGGATGATCGATTCCATGGCGGATCGGAGACCATGTTCCAGGGGGCGGTTGAGGATCACCTCCCCTCCGGCGGCGGCCAGCTCAGGAAGGACATCCGCCTCATGGGCAAAGGCCGAGTCGTAATCCGTGACGTTTTTGTAAGGGAGCCACCGCTCCCGGAGTCCACCCGGCGTCAAACCGACGTAACTTTCCCGGGCGGCGCGATAGGCGGCCGCTACCCGCTCGAGCTCCCACTCGGTGACGGTTCCCCGAACCGCCAGTTGCCGGGAAACCTCGAACTGGACCTTCCAGGCCAGAACCCGTCGCCGGAGCACCTCACGGTACCGGCCGTGGAAGAGAGCGGCCAGGTGATTCCGGGAGTACTGGCGGTGAGGGACGTACCGGTCGAGCTCCTCGACGGTCAACGGAGGCAGGGTGTAAATTCCGTCCTCATACCCGGCGTTGATTCCGGCCAGAGCGGTGTTGAGCCCCTCCAGGAGGCCGGTGATGGTCTGATGACGCCTCAGCCGGTTTTCTTCCAGGCCGTCGAGGAACCGGGAGAGGAGCCGGCAGCGGTCGGAGAAGTATTCCAGGTAGGCGTCGTAGGTCCGGGCCGGGGGGATGAAGAGGTAGTGGCGCCGGTCCCGGCTCCGCCCCACGCTGAACTCGATCCCGACGGTGACATCGATCCCCAGGATGCGGCCGGCCTCGGTGGCTTCGAAGAGGACGTCGCGGTCGGGAAGATCGTAGTAGGCGATGGTCAGGCGGGAGATCCCCCGGATAAAGGCGTCCAGGACGACCTGGCTCGGGGATTTCCGGCCTTCGGTGAGGTGGTCGTGGACATGGTGATCCCATCCCATGGAGATCTCCCGGAGGGGCTGGCCCGTCTCCGGGACCTCTATGAGGTGGAGCTCCCGGAGAAACCGCCGGATCACCGCTTCATGGCCGTATGAGGCCAGGGCGAAGTCGGCGATTCGTTCCATCCGGCGCCGGGGGTTGTCGGTATGGCTGACGGCGTACTTCATGATCTCGATCTGGACCCGGGCGGTGTTCACCGGCATCCGGATGGTCTTGGCGTGGAGAGAGAGGTTGACGAGGGTTTTCAGGGCGTGGAGGCGCTTTTTGACGTCGGCCTTGTCCAGCTCCCGGGTGATCCGGATGTAGGCCTCGGCAATCCCGATCCGCCGTTTGTGGATGGCTCGGGTAAAGCCGCCGGGGTGGGAAAGGAGGTCCGGAGTCCGCTCCTCGGTCTGCTCCACCCGGCGGCTTAAGCGGTCGGACAGGCGACGGATGGCCTTGTTGAAGCTGAGCGCCTCGGCGATCCGCTGGGCGAATCGCTGGCGTCTGGTGGGCTGCTGGGTGTACGGCATGTTCGGGCCGGGACGGGGCCTAATCCCCGTGGTAAGGTTTACCCAGGGCCGATGGGGCGGTCCCGGCGATCAGACGGCGCCACCGCCCGCCACGCCCCGGCGTGGTCCGAACCCCGGTCGGATATGCCCGCCCCATGAGAACCAGGGTGAAAATCATCAGCGGGAAGGGGGCCACCTGGAAGACCTGGGCCGGGATCGAGGGGAGCCATCCCTGGAGGTAAATCCCCATCACCTGGAGAAAGGCGAAAAGGTAGGCCCCGGCCGCCGCCCGGATCGGGTCCCAGCCCCCGAAGATCACCAGGGCCAGAGCGATCCATCCGGTCCCCTCGGCGCCCTGGGGACGTCCCCAGCCGGGCTTGGCGGCAAGAGAAAAGGACGCTCCGGCCAGCCCCACCAGGAGCCCCCCGACCAGGGCGGCGGCCATCTGGACCCGGCGGGGGTCGATGCCCCGGGCATAAGCGGCCCGAGGGTGCTCGCCCACCGCCCGGAGCCGGAGTCCGGTCCGGGTCCGATGGATAACCCAGGCGGACAGGCCGATGAGAACGAGGCTGAAATAAACCGGGAGCGTGTGGTTGAAGAGGACCGGCCCGAAAATCGGGATCTCCCGAAGCAAGGGGATGGGAAGCGGCGAAACCTGGGGTCCGGGGATGCGGGAGTAGGGGTTGCCCAGGAAGTAGGCCAGGTCCCGGGCCATGAGGGTGAGGACGAAGCCCACCGCCACCTGGTTTTGCCGGAGATGGATGCTGAACACCCCCACGACGGCGGCCACCAACGCCCCGGCGACGGCCCCGGCGGCGAATCCGAGGGTCAGGCTCCCGGTTTCACAAGCGATGACAAAGGCGGTCATGGCGCTCAGAAGGATGGTCCCATCCAGGGAGAGGTTGATCAAACCGGCCTTTTCGGTGATCGTCTCCCCCACGGCGGCCATGACGATGGGCGCGGCTCCGGCCACCACCCCGGCCAGAAGAACGGTGAGGCTCAATTCGTTCATGGGACCCCGGTCTCCCCGGATTCCGGGGCGGCCCCCGGAGCGCGGGTCTGCCAGGCGTGGATTCCCAGGGCCGCCAGGACCAGAACCCCCTGGATGACCCCGCTAAGGGATGAGTCGATCTGAAGCATCATGGGGAGCTGGATGCTGCCGACGTTCAGGCCGGCAAAGGCGAATGCCACGGCCGGGGCGATCCAGACGTTGTAGTGGGCTAGCATCACCACCAGGAGGGCGAGGTAGCCGTAATTCGATGAGATGGCCGGGATGAGCCGGTGGTAAACCCCGCTCACCTGAAGACTCCCGGCCAGCCCGGCCAGGCCTCCGGCCATGAGCATGGCGATCAGCATGTACCGGCCCGGCCGAACCCCGAAAAGCCGGGACGCGACGGCGTTGCCGCCCACCGCCCGGAGCCGGAGCCCCATCCGGGTGTACCGGAGGGTGGCGGCCGAAAAGAGGATCGCGGCCACGGCAAGCCCGAGGCCCACGGGGGACAGCCGGAGCGCCTGGATCTGGGGAAGCCAGAGGTCCGTGGGAAACGGCGCGGTCCCGCTCATGGATGCGATCCCCGGCCGTTTCCAGGGGCCGAAGATAAGGTAGAGGATGATCCCCTGAGCCACGAAGTTCAGCCCCAGTCCGGCAAAAATCTCGTTGACCCCGCCCCGGGTCTTGAGAACCCCGGCGATCAGGGCCCAGAGGCCGCCCCCGGCGGCTCCGGCCAGAAAGGAGAGGATCAGAAACAGGGCCGGGGCGGAGCCGGCCTCGACGCCCAGCCGGAGGGCCAGAGTAGCCCCCACCGCTCCCATCATCACCTGGCCCTCCACGCCGATGTTCCAGAGACCGATCCGAAATGTGTAGAGGAGACCGCAGGCGCAGAGGGTCAGGGGAATCCAGGCGTTGATCACGTGGGCGAGCTTGTTGGCCGAACCAAACGCGCCCTTCAGAAGGTGGCCGTAGGCGGCCAGGGGCGGGGCCCCGGCCAGGGCCAGGATGAGGGTGATAAAGGCGAAGACCGCCAGGGCGGCCAGAGTGACCGCCGCGGTCCGCCGGAGAACGGGTCCCGAGCTCATGCGGCCTTCCCGGCGATGGCCATCCCCAGGTCTCCGACATCAAGGTCGCCGGCGTCGGCGTCGAGGATGATCGCCCCGTCAAAAAAGACCAGGACCCGGCCGGCGACGCTGAGTATCTCGTCGAGTTCCGCCGAGGCGAAAATCACCGCGGTCCCCTGTCGGCCGTGGGCCTGGAGGTGGTCCCAGACCCACCGGGCCGACGCCAGGTCGAGGCCCCGGGTGGGGTTTTCCAGAAGCAGCAGGGCGGGACGCTCGGAAAGACAGGACAACAGAAACCGCTGCTGATTGCCTCCGGAAAGGCGCTCCACCGGGGTATCGGGAGCCCCGGCGATCCGGAACCGCTCGATCCGGTCGGCGGCGGCCTTCCTCGCAGCGGGCCACCGAACCAGTGGGCCGGCCTCGGGGTCCGCCTGGAGAGCAACATGCTCGGTCAGGGTGAGTCCGGGGATGAGCCCTTCGGCCAGCCGGTCGGTGGGGAGAAAGTTGACCCCGGCCTCTCGAAACGCCGCATGGTCCCGGCCGGTCATGGATTGGTCCCCGACCCGGACCGTCCCCGCGTCGGGAACCACGAGCCCGGCGGCGGTCCGGAGAAAGACCCCCTGCCCGCTGCCTTCCAGCCCGGCCAGGCCCACCACCTCGCCTTCGGAAACGGTCACCGTGCAGTTCCGGAGGCCGGTCCGGCCCCCGGGGGCCCGGACATCGGCCATGGTCAGGACCGTCGCGCCCCGGCGAACCGGCGGGCGGGCCGGGGGCGCCGGCGGGGTCCCGAACATCATCTCGGTCAACCGGTCGGTGGCAAAAGGGCGCTCCATCTCCCCGGCTACCCGGCCGTTTCTGAGGACCGTCACCCCGTCGCAGAGGGCCTCGACGTCCTCGAGCTTGTGCGAGACGAGGATGACGCTTTTCCCTTCGTCGGCGAGGGTTCGGAGGGCGTCGAAAAGAAGAGCCTTCTGGGTGGCGGAGATCCCGGTGGTGGGCTCGTCGAGGATGAGGGTCCGGACCCCCAGGCTCAGGAGCCGGAGAATCTCGAGTTGCTGCCGCTCCCCCACCGTGAGGGTCCTCAGTGTCGCCGCCGGGTCCAGGTCGAACTTGAGGTCCCGGCTGAGCGCGTCGAGCCGGCCGCTGACATTGGCGGTGTCCGGAGCGTCCTGGCCCAGGCGGAAGTTCTCGAGGACGCTCAACAGCGGAAAATCCAGAGGGTCCTGGTAGAGCATCCCGATCCCGGCGGCAGCGGCCCGGGCCGGGGTATCCCGGTCCACCGGGACCCCATCCACCCGGATGGTTCCGGCGGTCCGGGGGATAAACCCGGCCAGGATCTTCATAAGGGTGCTCTTGCCGGCGCCGTTTTCCCCGAGAATGCCGTGGACCGTGCCCGCGCCCACCGTGAGGGAGATTCCGTCATTGGCCCGGATGGGGCCGTAGTGCTTCCGGATGCCGGTCAGGGCGATCTCCATCGGCTACTTGGCGCTGCTCTGGCCCTCCATGCCGCCGAGAAGCTGCTCCATATACCATATCTTCTGGTCGGAAGCTACCTCGCCCGGCTTCAGGAAGACGGAGCCGTCCTGATACTTCAGAGGTCCCTTGAACAATTGGATGGCATCGTTGCCCAGCCCGTCGATGAACCGGTCGAGGGCCGCGCCGGCCTTGTCGGACAGGGCCGCCCCCCGGACAAAGCCGATGGGGCTGGCGTCGAGGTTGTTGAGATCATCCCAGTCGGGGGCCAGCCAGAGCCAGACCGACTCCCATTCGCCCTTCATGGACCGGCGGATCATATCAACATAGGCCGGTCCCCAATTGAAATACGGCACCCCCAGGCAAACCGGATCAGCCCCCTCGCAGGCCCCTTCGTAATCATAGGGGATGGCCCAGACGGTCTTTCCGGCCTGGCGTTTCTGAAGGGCCACCACCACGCTTTCAGTGGTGTCGATCCCGGAGATGACCACGTCATGGCCCCCGTCATAGAAGCTCTGGGCCACCTGGGTCGGGTCGGCGGTGACGCCGGGGATGTTGAACCAGAAGCCGATCCAGGTCACCTTAAAGCTTAGGTCGGCCGGGTCCTTCCCCCGGACCGTCTCCCAGGCGTACCGGGCGCCCAGGTAGGACGCGGCCGCCAGACGGCGGGTCTCCTCGTTGACCAGAGGGCCGAGGTAGCCGATTTTCCCGGTCTCGGTGGTGAGGGCGGCGGCAAAGCCGGCCATCATCTTGCCGTAGATCATTTTGGCGAAGAGGTTGGCCAGGTTGGGCGGGGCCTTGCCGGTGAGGACGTCGTCGCCGGAGCAGTGGATAAAGTGGGTTTTCGGGTGCATGAGGGCCGCTTCCCGGATGCCGTCCTTCATGTCGTCGGAGTTGGCGATGATCAGCTTGGCCCCCTTATCGACCATGTCATCGACGAGCTGAGGGATGGTCACTCCCGGACGGTCGGCGGGGTTGACCTTATCGATGTAGATCATTTTGGTGCCGGGGAGGTTTTCCTCGACGTACCGGCCGCCTTCGTAATGGGCCTGGCTGTAGCCGCGGTCGTTGTAGGGGCCCACGAGCAGCAGGCCGAAGGTGTAGGGCGCATCCGCGCCCCAGGCCATATCCCCGGCCGTTGAGGGGCCGGTCATCGTCAGTGCGGTCACCGCCAAGATCAGTATCCCGAATCGCCTCATCGCGCCTCTCCTCCTTGAAAAACATCCGTTAGGGGTTTCGCCGTCCACGCCGGGGCGTGACCGTTCAGCCCGGGTTTTGCCGCCGCGGGGCCGTGCGGGTCCTCCGGCCCGGTGGGGTTTCGCTCTATATAGATGGAAACTTTCGGTTCGGTCAAGGCCGATTTTTTTATTGACATCCCTTGGGTTCTTCCATCAAATAGTAAGGTTATTCCGCCCCGCGGGATCGACGCCAATAGCGCCGGGACCTTCCCCGGCGGCCCTGGACATTCTTTTGCGGAAAGGACCCTGATCATGCCCACCGACATCGATACCCTCCGGTCGCTGGATCTTTTTTCCGAGCTCGGCGAAACCGAGCTGGAAACGATTACCGCCCTGTTTCATCCCCTATGGGTCAAGGAGGGGGAAACCCTCATCCGACGGGGTGATACCGCTAGCGCCTTTTTCATCGTCCTGGAAGGCAATTTCATGATTTCCTTCAAGGAAGGCCGGGCCATCACCCTTCACCGGAAGGGGGACGTCATGGGCTGGTCCGCCGTGGTCACGCCCTTCCGCTACACCGGGACCGCCGTGGCCCTCACCGATGGCCGGGTTCTCACCATGGCCGGCGACGAGTTCAGCCGTCTGATCCAGAGCGACTCCGCCCTGGGCGACAAGATCATGAACAAGCTCAACCCGATTATCGCCGAACGGGTCCCCTACTTTTCCCGGTCGGAGCGTGCCCAGGCCGCCTCGGCGAAGTCCGACGAAGCATGATCACCCCGCGCCAACCCCGCATCCCACAAAGGAGGTAATTCCCATGACCGGCCTCGAAGCCATCGCCGCCCATAACGGCTGGAACATCGCCGTCGTCGGGGTCACCATCGTCTTTACCGGTCTGACCCTGTTGTCAATCCTCATCTCCCAGCTCCACAAGGTTCTGGATCTCTGGGAAAACCGGGGCAAGTTTCGCGATACCCGCGAGGTTCCGCCCCCCGGAGCGGATCGGGAAAAGGAGATCGACCTCTCCCAGCTCCCGCTCGCCCCGGACATCAAGGAATCAGCCCGCCATGTCCGGATGCTCGTGGACCGGCTGGGAGAGCCCTTCTCCCTGCCCCGGCTCCTGGAATCCGCGGAAACCTGTGGGTTGATGCGCCCCCACTCGACGCTCAACGAGCTGATCGGAGCCGGGATCATCGTCCCCGACGGCACGGGCTATTATTTCTGGAACTCTTCGGTTTCGCGGTAGATCCGGAACCCTCAACTTCAATCGGACACGAGCGAGGAGCGATCCATGGTCAACATGTTTATCGAGGTTTTCAACAACACCGGCTTTGCCATGGCGGACTACCGTCATCTCATCATGATTGTCATCGGGATTATCTTCATCTATCTGGGGATTGCCAAGCACTACGAACCGCTGCTCCTGGTCCCCATCGGCTTCGGGATGCTCATCGGCAACATCCCGGTCTTCAAAGGGCTTGGCCTGGGGATCTACGAAAGCAACTCGGTCCTTCACTACCTCTATTTCGGGGTGACCTCCGGGGTTTACCCGCCGCTGGTGTTTTTGGGGATCGGAGCCATGACCGACTTTTCCACCATGCTCGCCCGGCCGCTGCTGATGTTGCTGGGCGCCGCCGCCCAGATGGGGATATTCATGACTTTCCTCGGGGCCCTGGCCCTCGGGTTCGCCCCCAACGAGGCCGCCGCCATCGGGATCATCGGCGGAGCGGACGGGCCCACCGCCATCTTCCTGACGGCCCAGCTCGCCCCGGCTCTCATCGGCCCTATCGCCGTGGCCGCCTATTCCTACATGGCCCTGGTTCCGGTGATCCAGCCGCCCATCATGCGCCTGCTGACTTCCCGGAAGGAGCGGCTCATCCGGATGGACGAGCCTCGGCTGGTGAGCAAGCGGGAGAAGATCATTTTCCCCATCATCGGCTTTCTTCTCTGCTGCTTTCTGGCTCCGGCGGCTCTGCCGCTGTTGGGGATGCTGTTTTTCGGGAATCTCTTGAAGGAATGCGTGGTGACGGAGCGGCTGGCTCAGGCGGCCCGGACCTCGATCATCGACTCGGTGACCATCTTATTGGGGATGACCGTGGGCGCCAGCACCCAGGCCGATGTCTTCCTGACCGGTCAATCGGTGGGGATATTCATCCTCGGAGCCGCGTCCTTTGGAGTGGCCACCGCCTCGGGGCTGATCTTCGCCAAGATCATCAACCTGTTTGTCCGGAACAAGATCAACCCCCTGCTGGGGGCCGCCGGGGTCTCCGCCGTCCCTGATTCAGCCCGAGTCGTCCAGATGGTGGGCCAGGAGGAGGACCCCACCAACTTTCTTCTCATGCAGGCCATGGCCCCCAATGTCTCGGGTGTCATCGGGTCGGCCATTGGCGCCGGTATCCTCTGGAGCTTCATGAGTTAGCGGCGGGAGGGTCGGCGCCGGGCGGTAGAACGGGAAGACCTCCGAGGTTT